>JAUXCH010000407.1 GCA_030618975.1 Planctomycetia bacterium | reverse complement strand
TGGACCACGCCCCGTTCCCCACGGATCGTCTCGACGCCTGCCGGGGCCTGGAGTCGCTCGACCGGCTGAGCGTGGCGCGGGGCGCGCAGCCGCGCCACCCACGCGCGACACCCGGAAGCGTGCTCGCCGTGCTGTCACCGCTCCGCCGCTTGTTCGCCGCCACGCTCGAGGCGCGCGCGCGCGGGTGGGCGCCGTCGCGCTTCAGCCGCCACGTCGCCGGCGGACGGTGCGAGGCCTGCCGCGGCGCCGGGGACCGACGCGTCGCGCTTCGCGATCTCGCGCCGGTCCGGGTCCCGTGCGACGCGTGCGACGCCACCGGGTTTCACCGCGACACGCTGAAGGTGCGCGTCAAGGGGCTCTCGATGGCGGACGTGCTCGCGCTCCCGCTGGAGGGGGCCGGCACGCTGTTTCGCGACATCCCGACCGTGGCCCGCCCCCTCGCCGCGGCGATCGACGTCGGCCTCGGGTACGTGCCGCTCGGTGAGCCGACGAACCGTCTGAGCGGCGGCGAGGCGCTGCGGCTCCGCCTGGCCGCCGCCCTGGGCCGCGGCGGACACACTCCGACGCTCTACCTCCTCGACGAGCCGTCGGCCGGCCTGCACCCCGCCGACGTCGAGCACCTCGCGACCGTCCTGCTCGGTCTTGCCGAGGCAAGCCACACGGTGGTGTGCGTCGAACACGACCCGTACCTCGTCCGCGTGGCCGATCACGTGGTGGAGCTCGGACCCGGACCCGGCGAGGCGGGCGGGCGCGTCGTCTACGAGGGCTCTCCGGCGGGGCTCGCCGCCTGCGAGAATGCGCCCACCGGCGCGGCGCTCCGCGAGACGGACCGCCGGTCGGCCCTACCCGGGTAGGGCCTGAGGGCGTGCGCCCTCCGCGTGGCTTCGGGGCCTTCGTGGTGGATCCGGGTCGCGGGTCTCGGGTCTCAGGTCTCGGGTCTCGGGTCTCGGAGGGAAGAGGACCCGGGCCCGGTAGCCGGTCGAAAGCCCCGCCTCGGTTCCTTCAGGCCTTCTCGGGACTCCCTGCCTCGAGAATGGCGCGGGCGGCCCGATCGGCGACGTTGGGCACACTGATGCGCCCGCGCACGTGCGCCACGAGGTCCGCACGCGTCCGCGTCCAGGAGTCGCGGGTTCCGGCGGCGGCGAGGAAGTCCTCGGCCAGGTGGTGACCGCGCCGCGTGACCTGGATGCGCTCGGGCACGACCCGTCTTCCGGCGATCAGGTTGGCGAGCCCGAAGTAGGGCGTGATCAAGCCGAGCCAGGCGCCCACCCGCGTGGGCCACGACACGCGGTAGACGATCGCCATCGGCACGGCGTCCGCGCCGAGCTCGGCGGTCACCGTGCCGCTGCTCGCGAGCGCTCCGAGAAGCCCCACGTCGGCCACGCCGTCCCCTTCCACGGCCTCGGCGGCGGTGTCGGCATCGGCATCGGTGTCGGTGTCGGTGTCGGTGTCGGTGTCGGTGTCGGCGACGGTACCCGTGACGACAGCAGTGACGACAGCAGTGACGACAGCAGTGACGGAATCGGCGATGACATCGTCCTCGGTGTTCACGACCAGCCGCTCGGGACGGCGCGCCGCCTCGGACGCGGCCGCCTCGAACACGGCACGGTGGCTCGCCTCTGCGAGGCGTACGACGAACTCGATCGTCGCGTCGGGCATCCGCGTCTCGATCTCTGCGGCCGCCTCGAGCAGCACCGGCGCGTGGGCGCGGATCTCCTGGCGGCGGCTACCCGGCAGCAGCTCGACGCGGCAGGGGCCGTCGCCGGGCCACGTCTCGGTCGTACGCGGCGGGGGCAGCGGCGCCTCGA
Source organism: Planctomycetia bacterium (assembly GCA_030618975.1). Lineage (GTDB taxonomy): Bacteria > Planctomycetota > PLA2 > PLA2 > JAEUHO01 > JAUXCH01. Next base: position 3,433 of record JAUXCH010000407.1, on the reverse strand, counting down.
ACAGGGGGTGGCCGACATAGATCGACGGCACGCCGCTGCCCTCGAGCAGCACCGCCTCGAACGGAAACATCGCCAGCAGCCGGTCGAGGGCGAGGCGCCATCGAAGTGTCCTCCAGGGCATGTACGCCCAGGACGCCGGCGCGACGAGGTGGACCGTGTGAACGCCCTGCTTCCTCGCCCAGCGCGCGAGCCGCGCGTTCAGACCGGGGAAGTCCACCGTGAGGAAGACGTCCGGCGGCTCCTCGCGAAGTCGCGCGAGCGTCTCCACGCACACGCCCCACCAGAACCCGATCGACCGCACGACCGCCGTCACGCCGAACACGGCGTGCGCGACGAGATCGCGGTCGAGCACGGCACCGGCCCTTGCGGCCGCCGGGCCCGCGTAGCCGCGCACGTGGATCCCGGGGCAGAGCGCGCGCATCCGCTCGATGACCGGCGCCACCAGGCGATCCCCCGAAGCCTCCCCGGCCACGAGGAAGACGGTGCGTCCGTCCCACGCCGCAGCGTCCGGCCGAAGCGGCTCTGCGAGCGCGCCGGCCTCCCGCAGAAGCCGCCGTCGCTGCCGCGCCCGGAGGAGCGGACACAGGACCGGCGAAAACAGGATCCACAGCGCGAGCGGCAGGAGTCCGAGCAGCGTCAGCACCGCGAGCCATGCAACGCGCAGGTGATCGACGAGGCGGGGCTGCGGCGCTTGGGACACGAGGTTCATCCGTCGCTCGCGGCGCGCTTCCTCGCGATCGAACCGATCCAGACGAGATTCAGCGCGTTCACCGTGACGTGCGCCAGGATGCACGGCCAGAGGCTCTGCGTGCCCTCGCGCACGAGTCCGAAGAGCAGCCCGGCCAGAGTCGCGAAGAGCGGGTAGATCCAGAGGGATCGGCGCGGCAGCACGTGCACGAGCCCGAAGAGCAGGGTGGTGCCCACGAGGCCCAGGTGCGGCCACAGCGCGCCGCGGAACAGCACCTCCTCCGCCGTGCCGGACAGGAGAGCGAGCAGCAAGGCGTGTGGCCACCGGAGTGGGCCGAGGAGATCCGCAAGCGTCTCGCTCATCTTCCGCATCGGAGGCCACGCCCGCGAGCCGACGCGGCTGAGGAGGACGAGGGCCACGCCGATTCCGAGACCCGCGAGGAGGCCCGGGAGAGCGGGCGGCTCCGTCCCGAACAGATCTCGCAACCCGCCGCTGAAGAGCGCGTAGCCGAAGGCGAACACCGCAACCACGCCGTAGAAACCGAGCGCCATCCTGAGGATCGCGGCGGACCCGACGGGCGGCCCCTCCGGTGCGGACGGGGGCGCAGGTACGGACGCGTGCGCAACCTCGTCCGGGGCCGGGTCGGGGCGGGGCTCGGCGGCTTCGGAGCTCACGCGGGGAGGGTAGCAGGGCGGCGACGAGGGCGGGCGCGGGAAAGCAGCGCGTCGCGCGCGCGGGGCGCCCGGTAGGATGCCGCCCGTACGTCAGGAGGCACGACGATGAAGATCCTGGAGCTCGCGGCGACGCTCGGCGCCGTCGTCGCCCCCGAGGCCGATCTCGAGATCACGGGGATCGGCACGATCGAGAGCGCGGGTCCCGGCGACGTGACCTTTCTCGCCAACGAGCGCTACGAGGACCAGCTGGCCGATTCGAAGGCCGGCGCGGTCTTCGTGGCGAAGGATTTCGAGGGGGCGTGCGCGCCGATCCCATTGCGCGTCGACAATCCCTACCTCGCCTTCTCGCGCTCGATCGATCTCTTCTATACCCCGCCGCGCTTGCCCGTCGGCGTCCACCCCACGGCCGTGCTCGGCGAGGACGTCCAGGTCGGCGACGGCGTGGCGATCGGCGCCTACGCGGTGATCGGCGACCGGGTGCGGATCGGCGACGGCACCGTGATCCACCCCCACGTCGTCGTCTACGAAGGGGCCGAGATCGGTCCCGAGTGCGTGCTGCACAGCCACTGCACGGTCCGCGAGCACGTGCGCCTCGGCGGCGGCGTGATCCTCCAGAACGGCGCCGTCATCGGTGCCGACGGGTTTGGATTCGCCCCTCGTGGCGACGGCTCCTACGAGAAGATGACGCAGGCCGGCACGGTGGATCTCGCGGACGACGTCGAGGTCCAGGCCAACAGCTGCATCGACCGCGCCACGGTCGGAACGACGACCGTGGGACGCGGCACGCGCATCGACAACCTCGTGCAGATCGGCCACGGCTGCCACCTGGGCGAGAACACCCTCATCTGCGGTCAGACGGGCCTTGCGGGCTCCACGATCGTGGGCGATCGCGTCGTGATGGGCGGAATGGCCGCGAGCGCCGGACACTGCCGCATCGGGGACGACGTGATCATGGCCGCCAAGAGCGGGGCCTCGAAGGACGTCCTCGAGCCCGGCGTCTACGGCGGGGCACCCTCGATGCCCATGAAGCAGTGGCTCCAGGTTCGCGTGCGCTTCGCGCAGCTGCCCGAGATCGCCAGAACGCTCAAGAACCTCGGCAAGCGCGTGACGAAGCTCGAGGGCACAGGGAAGCCGTAGCCCGGGACCGGTGTCAGCGCCGCCACGACCGGTGCTCCAGCAAGGAGCCGTCGCGGGCGTCGTAGATCCAGTGGTCCCAGGGCAGGCCGACCTGGATCGCCGGCACGAATCCCGAACCGTCCGGACGTGGGTACACCGAGCCGTAGGCGAAGCGGCGGATGGTGACGCCTGCGGGCGCCGCGACACGCTCGAGCAGGGTCTGGATGGGCAGCAAGGAGCGCAGGTCCTCGTCCGTCACGTTCGGAAACGTCCCGTCCTTCGCTCCCGGCATCACACGCGGCTCGTCCATCCGGACCACGTACCGGAACTCATCCCACCGACCCGGCCCTCGTAGGTACAGCCGGAACGCGAGAGGGCCGCCTCGGTCGAACTCCGTCAGCTCGACGCCCAGCACGCGGTGGTCCTCCGGCACCGTGAACCGGGCGAGCGCCCGCGCCATGTCCGCCGTCGTGCAACGCGCGATGCCCGGACCGAGCGCGACGTCTTCGACCTCGCCGGCGACACCCTGGAACCACCACCGGCGCCGCTCCTCGTCGGTCCAGGATGCGGGTCCGTAGGCCGCCGTTCCTCCCCGGGCGTGGACGTGCAGCCAGTCCGGGTCGTTGCCACCGTAAGCGCAGAGGCGCGCATTCTCGAACGTGCAGTCGCGCAGCCAGACCCCCGCACGCTCCCCGTTTCCCTTCCACCCTAAGAGCGCGCCTGCACGATCTACCGGAACTCAACACCGAAAATCTCCGAGCCTGCCAAATTGACGCCATCAATGGCATCGAACACAGCCTCAAGCAAGGCAAGCCCCGCGCGTTGCTGCAAATGGCCACCGGCTCCGGTAAAACCTACGCTGCCGTCACCCAGGTCTATCGCCTGGCCAAGTTCGGCAGAATAAAGCGCGCCCTGTTCCTGGTTGTAATTCAGTGCGTCGCGAAGTGGGGCGCAC
>JAUXCH010000289.1 GCA_030618975.1 Planctomycetia bacterium | reverse complement strand
TCTGCGAGGACAACGGGCTCGACGAGGTCGAGGTCGTCGGTCTGCACGATCTCATCCTGAAGGCGATGGACTGGGAGGCGAACGGCTTCGAGGTCCAGAAGATCGAGAGCGGGGAGACGACCTGATGGAAGCCTGGCTCGACTGGGCTCGCGGGCCGGCCTTTCGGTTCGCGCTGGCACTCCTGGTCCTGGGCGTGCTCCGCCACGTGTTCCTCCTCGTCGCCGGGATCCGCCTGGCGATGAAACGGGCCGGTGACAAGAAGCTGCCGTGGAAGGCGATCCTGAAGTCGACGGTCTCGTGGCTCTTCCCGGCCCGCCACCTGGGTCAGAGCCCGTTCTTCAGCGCGGCCTCCGTCGTGTTCCACGCGGGTGTCATCCTGGCGCCGCTGTTCCTGGTCTCGCACGTGTACCTGATCGAGCAGTCGATCGGCGTCTCGTGGCCGACGCTCCCGGCGATCCTCGCCGACGTGCTGACCGGAGCGGCGATCCTGGGCCTCGGGACCGTTCTGGTGCTCCGCGTCTCCAGCCGCGCGGCGAGGGCGCTGAACCGGCCGGTCGACCTCTGGCTTCCAAGCCTGTTGCTCGTCCCGTTCCTCTCGGGCTTCCTGGCGATGCACCCGGCGCTGAACCCGATCCCGTTCGACGCCATGCTGCTCGTGCACGTCCTCTCCGGGGCGCTCGTCCTCGCGCTGATTCCCTTCACCAAGCTCGTCCACTTCGTTTCGCTTCCCGCGACGCAGCTCGTCTCCGAAGTCGGGTGGCACTTCCCGCCCGACGCGGGTGAGCGGGTCGCCGTGGCGCTCGGCAAGGAGAACCAGCCGATATGAGCTCGGAGAAGAACACCAGCGAGTGGGCCATCCTCACCGACGTCACGAAGTGCATCGGGTGCGAGTTCTGCGTGGAGGGCTGCAAGGCTCTCAACGAAACGGGTGAAGATCGGCCGTGGCCCTGGCAGGCGAAGATCAACGACCTCAGCGCCACGCGGTGGACGACGATCGAGCGACTCGGAAAGGACCGCTTCGTCCGCCGCCAGTGCCGCCACTGCGCCGAGCCGGCGTGCGTGTCGGCCTGTCCCGTCGGCGCGCTCACCAAGACTCCCGAGGGACCGGTCGTCTACGACAGCATCAAGTGCATGGGGTGCCGCTACTGCATGATGGCCTGCCCCTTCCTGGTCCCACGGTACTCGTGGGACGAAGCCGTGCCGTCGATCCGCAAGTGCGTGATGTGCTTCGAGCGCATCCAAAGCGGTGAGGTGAAGGAGCCCGGATGCACCGCGGCGTGCCCCACGGGGGCCACCATCTTCGGGCGTCGGGGCGAGCTGCTCGGCGAGGCGTGGCAGCGTGTCCGCGCGAATCCGGACGTCTACCTCCAGCACGTCTTCGGCGAACACGAGGCGGGCGGGACCTCGGTGCTCGAGATCTCCGACGTGGACATCGCGTTGCCTGCGACGGTGCCGTCCGACCCGCTCCCGAACCGGACCTGGGGGGCGCTCAAGACCGTGCCGCTCGTCTTCCTCGGGATGGGCGCGACCATGCTCGGCCTGCGGTGGCTCATCGGGCGCCGGGATCTGCTCCGCAACGAGGAGCAGGCCGTAGAGGAGCAGGCCGTAGAGGAGCAGGAGGGATGAGGAACCGCCGCGTTCGCAAGGTGAAGGGCGTCCTCTGGTTCGTGCTCGGCGTCACGTTCGTCGTCGCGTGCGCGCGCTTCTTCAGCGGCCTGGGAACCGTGACCGACCTCACGGACCGCACGCCGTGGGGGCTCTGGATCGGGTTCGACGTCATGGCCGGCGTGGCTCTCGCCGCCGGCGGTTTCGTCCTCGCCGCCCTCGTCTACTGCTTCCGCCAGGAGAAGTTCCGTCCCCTGCTCCGTCCCGCCATCCTCACGGCGTTCCTGGGCTACGTGGCAGTTGCCGTGGGGTTGCTCTTCGACCTGGGGCGGCCCTGGAACATCTGGAGGCCGATGTTCTTCTGGCAGCACCACTCGGTGCTGTTCGAGGTGGCGTGGTGCGTGATGCTCTACACCACCGTCCTGGCGCTGGAGTTCCTTCCCGTCCCCCTCGAGGGGTCGCGGTTCCACGGGGTCGCCCGGTTCCTGAAGCGGTTCAGCCTGCCGCTCGTCATCCTCGGGATCATGCTGTCGACCCTGCACCAGTCTTCCCTGGGGTCGTTGTTCCTCATCACGCCGGGGCGCGTGCACCCGCTCTGGTACTCGCCGATCCTGCCCCTGCTCTTCTTCGTGTCCGCGGTGGGCTTGGGTCTGGCCATGGTGACCTTCGAGTCCCGGGCGACCTCCTGGCTGTATGGGAAGAAGTCCGAGGACCCGCTCCTGATCTCCCTGATGAGGCCGCTGGCGGTCGTGCTGCTGCTCTACGCGGGGATCCGGTTCGTGGACCTCGCGGCGCGGGGTGTGCTGCCGCTCGCCTTCGAGTGGACCTGGGAGAGCACGCTCTTCTGGTTCGAGATGGTCGTGTCGGCCCTCCTCCCGGCCGCATTGATCCTCTCGGGCGCGGCGAAGAAGGGGGGGCGCGCGCTCTCGTGGATCGCCGGCCTCGTGGTCGTGGGCTTCGTCCTCCACCGGATCGACACGGCCGGCATCTCCGGGATCACGCGGGCCGGGGTCCGCTACTTCCCCTCCTGGGAGGAGATCGTGACGAGCATGGGGGTCGTCTCGGCGGCGATCCTCGCCTTCCTGTTCTTCGTCGAGCGGTACCGGGTGTACCCCCCGGAGGAGGAGCCGGCGGAGCCGGCGCCGCTGCCCCCCGTTCGGGTCCGGTACCGGCAGTTCACGGCCCCGCTCGCCACCGCGCGGAGCTCCTCGCTCCTCTTCGTGATCGGAGCGGCCCTGGCCTTTGCGCTGCTGCCCAGCGGCGCCGTGTTCGGCGCGCGTCTCGTCGAGACGCCCGTCCGGGGCAGCCGGCGTGTCCTGGCCCGGGACGGGAGCGGCCAGGAGCTCCTCCTCGTGGACGGGAACCGCGCGAACGAGCTCACCCTCTTCCCTCACGACGAGCACGTCAAGCGCCTGGGAGAGAAGGCCTGCGCGATCTGTCACCACATGAACCGGCCCGGCGACCGCGAGACCTCCTGCTACGAGTGCCACCGGGACGAGTACGTCGCGACGGACCTCTTCCGGCACGAGGACCACGTACGCGCACTCGGCGGGAACGCGGGCTGCGCGAAGTGTCACGCCGATCCGAGTCTCGCGAAGTCGCGGGGGAATGCGACGTCCTGCCTCGAGTGCCACGAGGACATGGTCGCGGGCGGGGATCTGGTGCCCAAGCCCGCCGCGGACTCGGCGTTCTTCGCGCCGAGCTACATGCAGGCGATGCACGGAACGTGCATGGCGTGCCACGAGGCGGAGGACGAGAAGAACGGGGAGGCGGTGCCGAAGCTCGCGCTCTGCGGCACCTGCCACCCCGATCCCCGGGACTTCGAGCCCACGGCAGCCCGTGGGAGGACCCAGGAATGAAGAAGAAGCTCGTACTCATCGTGGAAGACGAGGAAGACGTCGCCAAGTACCTCGCCGCCGCGCTCTCGGACCAGGGTTTCGAGGCGCTCACGGCCTCCGACGCCGCGAGCGGTCTCGAGCTCGCCACCCAGCGCCGGCCCGACCTGATCTGCCTCGATCTCGTGATGCCGGGACGGGCGGGACTCTCCCTCTACCGGGAGATGCGGCAGACCCCGGGCCTCATGGGAGTCCCCATCGTCGTGGTGAGCGGCCTCGTCTCCGCCGACGCGGCGGGGAAGCTCGGGTGGGACGAGACCCTGCCGCTGCCGGACGCGTTCATCGAGAAGCCCGTGAACATCCCCGAACTCGTAGAGGCCGTACGGGAGCTCGTGCTCGCGTGAGGGCATAGACATGGCCAAAGCCCACTATCAGGAGTGGCTCCAGAAGGAGCTGTTCGAACAGGCCCCCCTGAACATCGCCGTGATCGACCCGGACTACCGGATCGTCTCGTCGAACCGGAACTTCGAGAACCTGTTCGGCGAGGCCGGGGGACGGCGGTGCTACGAGGTACAGAAGGGGCGCGACGAGCCCTGTGAGAACTGTACCGCCTCGCAGACGTGGCTGGACGGCCGCGTGCGTGTGAACGAGGAGTCCGGCGTCGACAAGAGCGGACGCGCCGCGCACTACCTGGTCTACCTGGCGCCGATCTTCGCAGAGGACGGCAGCATCCCGTACATCATCGAGATGTCCGCGGACATCACGGAGTCGAAGCGCCTCAAGAGCGAGTATCAGACTCTCTTCGAGCAGGTGCCCTGCTACGTGACGGTTCTCAACCGTGACCTCCGTGTCGTTCGGGCGAACCAGCGCTTCCGGGAGAAGTTCGGGGAGATCTCGGGGCAGAAGTGCTTCGAGCTCTTCAAGCGTCAGACGACGGACTGCGCGAACTGCCCCGCCAAGAAGACCTTCGCGGACGGGAAGATCCACCGCTCGGAACAGGTCGGCTCGTCGAAGGACGGTGAGCCCACCTACTACATGGTCACGACGGCACCCCTCTCGCGCGGTGACGAAGACTTCAGCCACGTGATCGAGATGGCCGTGGACGTGACGGATCTGAGGCACACCGAAGAGCGACTCCAGCGCGCTCGCGTGGTGCGACGTGGGCTCGTGGAACACTCTCCGGACGCGATCGTCGGCATCGGAACGAAGAACGACGTGCTTATCTTCAATCCCGCCGCCGAGTCCCTGTTCGGGATCCCGGCAGCCGACGTGCTCGGACGAGCACTCCAGGACGGGTTCCTCCCTCCCGAGCTCGAGGAGCTCGTCAACGCGCGGCGCGGCGAGTGCCGCCTGGAGTCCGCCGTCGTGAGGGCCCGGAGCGGTGAGGAGATTCCGGTCCGCCTGTCCGGCTACGCGGTGGCGAAGGACGACGAGTACTTGGGGACGGCGGCGTTCGTCAAGGATCTCAGGGAGGTCAGGCGACTCGAGAAGGAGAAGCTCGACGCCGAGCGGCTGACCGCCGTGGGGCAGACCGTGGCCGGGCTCGCGCACGGCATCAAGAACCTCCTCACCGGGCTCGAGGGCGGCGTCTACTTCCTGCGCTCGGGTCTCGAGGGCGATAGGACGGAACGCATCCAGGAGGGCTGGGGCATGCTCCAGCGAAACGTGGAGAGGATCTCGGTCCTCGTGCGCAACCTCCTCTCCTTCTCGAAGGGCGGGGAGCCGAACGTGGAGGTCACCGCGCCGGAGGACCTCGTCCGCGACGTCGTCGATCTCTATCGGGAGGCGGCGGCCCGTGAGGACGTGGTCGTGTCGTCCGACATCCCGGGGCCCGTGGCGCCTGCCCCGCTGGACCCGGAGGCCATCCACACGTGCCTCGCGAATCTCGTGTCCAATGCCGTGGACGCCTGCCAGATGAGCGACAAACGCCCCTGTTGCGTGCAGGTCCGCGTCCGGGACGAGGACGACAACCTCGTGTTCGAGGTGGAGGACGAGGGCTGCGGGATGGACCAGGAGGTGCGGAAGTTCGCCTTCACGAACTTCTTCACCACCAAGGGCAAAGGGGGGACGGGCCTCGGCCTGCTCCTTACGCGGAAGATGACGCAGGAGCACGGAGGTCGCATCGCCTTCGAGTCCGAGCCCGGCAAGGGCTCGACCTTCCGTCTGATCTTCCCCCGGGAGCGGCTCCGCCTTCCCGATCGTCCCGAACAACAGGGGGATTCCAACTGATGGCACGTCCCGAAGACAAGCTCGTCCTCGTCGTGGACGACGATCACGACGTCGTGAAGTACCTCTGCGCTCTGCTCGAGGACGCCGGGTTCGAGGTGGCCAGGGCCACGGACGGAGACGCGGCGTTGGCCCTCGTGAAGGAGCGGGCGCCGGATCTCATCTCGCTCGACCTCGTCATGCCCGGCCGGAGCGGAGCACGGTTCTTGTACGCCCTGCGGCGGGACCGGACCTGGTCGAGGATCCCGGTCCTCATCGTGACGGGGCACGGGAGCGACGCCCTGGGGAAGGGAGATCTCGAGGACATCCTCGCGGGCAAGGTCATCTCGGGCCCGGCCGTCTACCTGGAGAAGCCCGTGAGCCCGGAGGGGTACGTCTCCGCCGTGAAGCGTCAGCTCGGCTTGGAGACGGTGATCCGCAGCGCACCCCCGGCCGTGGTCGCCGTGCAGTCCGAGGTGAAGAGGCTCATCAACCGCGCGGATGCCGGGACGATGCAGAGCATCCTGAAGCTCCTGAAGGAGGGCGAGTCGGGCCTCGCCGGCCAGGATCGCCCCGCAGCCTCGCGTGGGAGGATCCTCGTGATCGACGACGAGCCCGACGTGGCCGCGTACCTCGCGGCGTTCCTCGCGGACTGCGGCTACGACACGGAGACCGCGACGGATCCGGAGGAGGGACTGGCGAAGGCGAAGGCGACGCCTCCGGACGTCATCACGCTCGACGTCGACATGGCCGGCAAGAACGGCGTCCAGGTCTACCGAGAACTCAGGGCGGACCCGACCCTCGCGGACGTGAAGGTCGTCGTGATCACGGCCGTGCCCCAGAAGCTCAAGGCCCTCCCCGGCGGGGCGGAGATGCTCGCCGAGATCGAGGGATATCTGACGAAGCCGTTCGAAACGGAGGTCCTGCGGGAGACCGTGGCCCGCGCCCTGAAGCGCTGAGCGCGTGACGAGGAGAACCCCATGGCCAGGATCG
>JAUXCH010000301.1 GCA_030618975.1 Planctomycetia bacterium | reverse complement strand
TCCGAAGGGGCGGGGCTCGGTCGTGAAGGTGGCGTACCGGTCGACGCCGCAGCGTGGCCTCTACTTCCACCGGCCGACGAAGCGCTACCCCAAGACGCCGCTGCTGATGTACAGCCAGGGCCAGAGCAACGACAACCGCCGCTGGATTCCCTGCTACGACCTGCCCGACGACCGGTTCTCGTTGGACCTGTACGTGACGGTGCCCGCCGAGCTCGAGACCGTCTCGAACGGGCGCCTGGTGGAGCAGCAGGACGCCGAGGGCGGGCGCCGGACGGACCACTGGGTCTTCCAGGACGAGACGCCGTCCTACCTGATCAGCCTCGTCGTCGGTGACCTGGAGACGGTCGTAGACAGCTGCGGCGAGGCGACCCTCGAGTACACGGCCGTGCCGGGCCACGCGGAGGAGCTGAAGACGGCGCTCGGCGAGACGCCCGCCATGATGGCGTTCTTCTCCGCCGAGCTCGACGCGCCCTACCCGTGGAAGCGCTACGCGCAGACCTTCGTGTGGGACTTCGTGTACGGGGGCATGGAGAACGTCACCGCGACGACGCTGAACATGCGGGCACTCCACCTGCCCGCCGCGCGCCCCAACTACTCCTCGGAAGGCCTGGTCGCCCACGAGCTGGCCCACATGTGGTTCGGCGACCTGATCACCTGCCGCACCTGGGACGACATCTGGCTGAACGAGGGGTTCGCGACCTACCTGACCGACCTGTACTTCGAACACGCCTACGGACGCGACGAGTTCCTCCGGCGGCGGCGCAACCAGAACCGCGCCTACATGGACGGCACGCCGCACCCGGAGAACCTGGGCCTGAAGCGCCACGCACGCGGCGACCGGCCGCTCGAGCTGTTCGGCGGCAAGCAGTACTCGCGGGGCGCCGCCATCCTGCACATGCTCCGTCTCGAGCTGGGGGACGACGTCTACCGCGAGGCGATCCGGGCCTACGTGAAGCGGTTCCGGGGTGGCACCGCGACCTCGGAGGATCTCCGACGCACCGTCGAGGACGTGGCGGGACGCGACCTCGCGTGGTTCTGGGACCAGTGGGTCTACGGCGCCGGCTACCCCGTCCTGGACGTCTCCTGGGATCCCCGGTCCGGGCGCGTCGAGGTGCGGCAGAAGCAGCCTCGGAAGAACGCCCAGGGGCTCTTCCGCGTCACCCTGCCCGTTCGTGTCGGCCCGGACGGCGAGGTGCATCGGCTGCGCCTGTGGAGTGATCGGCACGTGTTCCAGCTGCCCGTCCCCGAGGGAGACGGAGCACCGTACCTGCGGGCCGGCGTGGGTGGCGACCTCCTGGGGCGCGTCCACGTGTCCCAGGGGCGGTCTGCGTGGACCCGGATGCTGGCGACCGATCCGGACGTGACCGGGCGTCTGGACGCGGTCGAGGCGCTGGAGGGCTACGGTCCGCTCGTGGTGCCCGTGCTGGCCCGAGCTCTCGATGCCGATCCGTCCTGGGCGGTGCGCGAGAAGACGGTGGAGATGCTCGGCCGGATGGACCGGGAGGCGCTCGCCGGGAAAGCCCTCCTCGTGGCGCGGGTCGAAGAGGATCCACGCGTCCGCGCCAAGGTCCTGGAGGCGCTGGGCGCGCGGCACCGGGACACGGTGGGCCATGCGCTCGTCACCGCGTGCCGGGGCGAGACGCACGACTACCCGCGGGCGGCCGCGGCGCGGTCCCTGGGCCGCGTGAAGGCACCCGGCGCGTTCGACGTCCTGGTCGGACTGCTCGTCGTCGACTCCCACGGCGACGTCGTCCGCGCGGGAGCGCTCGACGGGCTCAGCGCTCTCGGCGACCCGCGTGGGGCGGCGCGCGCCCGCGAGTACTGCGACTACGCGTGGGGCGGCGGCGGCACCCAGAAGCTCCGCAAGAGCGCGCTCGACTGCGTGACGGCGCTGGCGCCCGATGCTCCCGAGACGCGGGCGCTGCTGGTGTCGCTGCTCGACGATCCGCACCACGCGATGCGGCGGTGGGCGGCCGAGGCGTGCGGCGCGTACGAGATCCGAGACGCGAAGAAGCGGCTCGGGGCGCTCGCGAAGCGGGACCGGAACGGCGGCGTGCGGCACGCCGCCGCCCAGGCGCTGGAGCGGATGAAGTAGGGTTCCCTCTCCGGGGTGGCAGACCGCCGGCGGCGGTCTCCTCCTACGAAGCCTTGCTCGGCTCCTCGATGGTCCAACCCTTCGCCTTCTCCTCCTCCTGGATCTCGTCGAGGAGCTTGGCCGAGGCCAGGGGGTCGGAACCGTCGGTGACGTTCTCGCCGGCCTCGAACAGGTCGGCGTTCTTCTGCTCCCAGTCCGCAAACTCGTCGGGCAGCTCGTGATCCGGGTAGATCGCGTTGATCGGGCACGCGGGCACGCAGGCCTCGCAGTCGATGCACGTCTCGGGATCGATCACCAGCATGTGGGGATCCTTGGTCTCCCAGAAGCAACCGACGGGGCACTCGACGACGCAGTAGGTGTACCTGCAATCGACGCAACGACTGGTGACGACGTGGGTCATCGAACTCTCCTGGGGACTCCCGAATTGCCGGCGCAGGATACGACAAGGCCCTCGAGTCCGCAAAACGGTCGCGGGGGCTTCGTCCCCCGCGCGGGCCGACGGGCCGGGGCGGGATCGACTCCGCCCCGGGCCGGACAGGGGACTCGACCCGGTCCTCTTTCGCCGATCCCGTCCGGGGACCGGGTGGGCCGTGGCCTGATGGATCCGTGGCCTGGTGGATCCATGGCCTGGTGGGTCCTGGGGGCCTAGTTGGTCCTAGGACAGTCGGACAGGACGCCCCGCTCGTTCGGGCAGGGCGACTTCCGCATGGGCACCTGCGGGCAGGGCGCGGGGCAGTCGCAGCTCGTGCACTCCTTGGTGGGCTGCCACTCGTAGTGGCCGGGGGAATAGACCTCCTTGACCCACTCCACGCAGTACTCGGCAGGCGTACGACAGGTGCGGTACCGGGTAACGGGCTCGTGGTAGGCCTCCACGCGGTACTCGGGGGGGACCTCCATGCAGTACTCGATCCCCTCCTCCTGGACGACCTTGTTGCACCAGCGGTAGCACGGCTCCTCGTAGCAGTACTTCCAGCACTCGCCGTCTCTCTTCCACTTGTAGCCGCCCGGCCTCACCTGCACGACCGCCTGATCGCACTGCTTGCCGGCCATCCGGACGTCGTACTGGCACCTCGGCTTCACGCACACCTCGCGGTAGCGGGTCTCGCAGACCGTCTCCGGAACGCGCTCGACGCAGCCGGGCTTCGTCCGCGCGATCACGGGCACGTCCCGGTAGACGGGGTCGACCCAGACCTTGCAGTACTTCGTGCACGGCTCCGGGTTGGTGGGGAGATCGGCCGGCAGGACGTTCATGCCGGACCGGCCGGACTGGCACCCGACCAGCACGACCGTCAGGGCGACGAGGGCTCCCACCAGCAGGATCGAACGCGGCCTCAGCATGGGTCCCTCCCGTGTCAGCAGACGATGACACCGCACCCCGTGGGGCACGGTCCCTCCCAGGTCCGCCCGTGGTATCACACGTGCCCCCGCCGGGGAAGGGGCCGCGCCCCCCGTTCCCCCCTCCGGTCCCCCCCGGGAGCCCCTACGTGTCATCAGCGGGTCATCCCTCGTGCGGGATGACTCCGGGATTCCTCCCGGACCGGGCTGAGGCGGGGGTGAGAATCAGCCCACCCTTCAATGCGGGTCGGCGACAGCCGACGAATAGTCCGAAGGGCTGAGCCATGTCGCGGTCGAAAGCCTCTCCTTCGTCCCCGGATCCCGCCACCGCGTCCTCTCTTCGAGGACGCGGTCGTGCGGTACCGGTCTCGGGATCCCTGACGCTCGCGGAGATCCTGACACCGACCGAGGTCGATCTCGTCGTGGACGTCGAGGCCTTCGCAGACTCGGACACGAACGACTGCGGGGCGAACCTCCACACCGCCCTCGACGCCGGCCTCCAGAGCCTGGCCCGACTGAGCCTTTCCCTGGCTTCGTACCCGTCGCTGAAGAAGAGCCACTTCCTCGGCCGCAAGGAGCGGAGCTTCGAGTCGCTGATGCGGACCCTCGTGGAGGGTGGCCGCCACGGGCTGGAGTGGGTTCTCCCGACGAAGGCGGTCATCGCGCGCACCTTCGGCATCGCCAAGGTGCAGTTCTTCATGTCCCTGCGGTACGTCGTGGAGGCGTGCGAGGGACCGGAGGCGGCCGCCCTCCTCCAGCGTCTCGTCGGCGCGGTCGAAGAAGCCGTCTACACCCGCCTCGCCGAGGAGCTCTACGCCTCGTTCATCACCTCGCGCACCACGTCGCGTCACGTCAAGGAACTGGCGGCCCAGCACCTCGTCGACATGTGGGAGGGCCGCGTAGGACTCGCCACCCACCGTTTCTGTCCCTTGCTCCGCAGCGCCTGGTCCGCCCGGTTGCGCGCGCCCCGGGTGTTCGGAACGTTGCTCGGCACGACCGAGATCGTCCAACTCCTGTTCGAAGACTGCGACCAGGAGTTCATCTCGTTCTTCGGCCAGCACGCGAGCGACAGCGAGCAGCGGCAGGCGTTCGAGGAGTTCCTCTTCGACCTGCCGTTCGAAAACCTCGAGCGCGTGCGCCAGCGCATGCGCGACGACGGCAAGGCCTGTGTCGGCCCCCGTGAGGTCGAGCGGTATCTCGGCTTCGGGGAGGGCAAGCTCCGCCCCCTCGTGGGAGGCGGCAAGGCCCTGTACGTGTCCTTCAGGGGGCGGCGGGTGAAGGCCCAGTACCGCACGTCGATGGGCGTCCCCGGCCCGAAGCGAACGGCCGAGGCCTACATCCTCGAGGCCCTGCTCCTCGAGGAGGAGAGTCTCAAGGCCCGCACGGGCGACGCGGGCTGAGCGGCGGCGAGGACCCTCCCATGTGCGCGTCCTGCTTCCTGGCCTTCCGTCGCCCCCCCACCTGCGCGCCGTTCCCCGCGAACGAGGCTCCGCTGCCCTGGCCCGACGGGCAGGCGAGCGGCGGCACGCTGCGCTGGACGGGCGTGGCCGGCTTCCGCTTCGACCTCGACGGCACGAGCCTCGCCTTCGACCCCTTCGTGTCCCGGCCCGGCCTGCTGCGCGTCCTGCTCCGCCGCCCCCGCACCGACGCGCGGGCGGTCGCCGATCGCTTCGCCGACCTCGATGCCGTCTTCGTGGGGCACACCCACTACGACCACGCGCTGGACCTGCCCGCCGTGGCCGCTGCCTCGCCGCGGGCGAAGGTGTACGGAAGTCTCACCACCGTCGAGCTGGCGCGCCGGCTGGGTGTGGACGACGCGCGACTCGGGGCGGTCCGCGACGGTGTCCGCGTGGAGGTGGGCCCGTTCGCGGTCACGGCGGTCGCCTCCGCCCACGGGCACGTGCCCGTCGCCGGTCGTCTCGATCGGGTCGGACTGCGCGGCGCCGGCGTCCCGCGCACACCCTTCCGGTACCCCCGGGGAGCGGTCTTCGCCTGGCGGATCGAGGCGGAGGGACGGTCCTTCCACTTGCAGGGGAGCGCGGGCCTCGACGACCGGGCGCTCGCGCGCCAGCGGCCCGTGGACGTGCTCGTCCCTTGCCTGGCCGCGCGGCACGGCACGCCGCGCTACCTGGAGCGACTGGGCGCCGCCCTCCGCCCGGACCTGTTGATCCCCTGCCACCACGACCACTTCTTTCGTTCCCTGACCGCGCCGCCGCGCCCCGTGCCCGGGCTGGACTGGCCCGCCTTCCTCGAGGACGCCCACCGGCTCGAGACCCGTTGGGGCACGCGGCTCCACCTCCTTCCGTTCGACCGGCCCGTCACCTGGTAGCCCCGCGCATTGGGGGGTGCGGGTCGGTCGCCCCGCGCGCGGCCGCCGCGGCGCTAGGATGCGCGCCCAGGGAAAGGAGACGCCATGCCCCTCGACCTCGACCGCCTCGAGCTCCGCATCCTCGGCGTGCTTCTCGAAAAGGAGAAGACCGTCCCCGAGGGCTACCCGCTGACGCTGAACGCACTGGTGTCGGGGTGCAACCAGAAGAGCAACCGCGACCCGCAGATGTCGGTGGAGCCCTACGAGATCGAAGGCGCACTCCGCTCCCTCATGGACCGGGGCTTCGTCGTCCACATGGACAAGGTCGGCGGACGCGCGGCCCGCTACGAGCACCGTTGCCGCGAGCAGTTGGGCGCCGACGAGGCCGACCTCGCCCTCCTCGCGGAGCTGATGAACCGCGGCCCGCAGGCCCCCGGCCTGCTGAAGACGCGGGCGAGCCGCATGCACGCGTTCTCCAGCCCCGCGGAAGTCGAGGCGCAGCTCCGCGAGCTGTCCGCCCGCCCGGTGCCCTACGTCCGGCAGCTCGTACGCAGGCCGCGCGAGCGCTACGCGCGCTGGGAGCACCTGCTGGGCCGGCAGGCGGCGGACGACCCGGCAGCCGGAGGCGGGGACGTCCCCGTTCCCGTGGGGGAGGACCTCCCCACCGATGGAGGCGGCGTTCCCGTTCCGGTGACGGACGACCTCCCCCCCGGTGGAGGCGG
>JAUXCH010000316.1 GCA_030618975.1 Planctomycetia bacterium | reverse complement strand
GTCGGGAGCGCGTCGGGCGCGCTGCTCGCCGGACTCGTGCTCGTGCCGGTGCACGGGCTGCGTGCGTCGACCCTGATCCTCTCGGCGGCGCTCGGCCTCGGTGCCCTCGCGGCCGCGCTGCTCGCCGGGACGGCTCGCCGCCGTGCGCTCGTCCTGGCGGCGGGGCTCGGCGTCCTGCTGTTCCTCGGTACCCGGCTCGCGCCCGGATCGTCGTCCGGGGCGGGGGCGTTCGGGCTGCGCGTCATCGAGCGCGTCGACGGCTTCTACGGGCGCCACGAGGTCCTCGAGGACGACGTGTCGCGCTACCTGCTCGTCGACGGCGTACTGCAGACCTCCGCTTCGCTCCACGACGTCGGACCGCCGGCACCGGGCGCGCTGCTCGCGGCCGGCAATGCGCTGGAACTGGCGCTCTGGCTCCGTCCCGAGCCGGGGCGCGCGCTCGTGATCGGACTCGGCGGCGCGGCGCTTCCGCGTCGGCTCGAGGCGGCGGGGTGGACGGTCGAAGCGGTGGAGATCGACCCGCTGGTCGTGGAACTCGCCCGGCGCCACTTCGACGTGGACCTGCCGGTCGTCGTCGAGGACGGTCGTAGGTTCCTGAACCGGACCTCCGAGGCCTGGGACCTCGTCGTGCTCGACGTCTACCGCGGCGAGCACCTGCCGGGGCACCTCTTCACGGAGGAGGCCTTCTTCGCGGTTCGCGAACGGCTCGCGCCGGGCGGGCTCCTCGCCGTGAACCTCATCGGAACGGCGACCGGCGAGGACGTGCTCGCCGTGGTGCGCGCCGTCCGGTCCGCGTTCCCCGACGTGTGCCTCCACGCGCAGGGCGGCGGCGCCGCGCTGACTCCGATGACGCTCTTCGCGAGCGTCGCTGGCATCGAGCGCCCCTCCAGCCGCGACCGTGCGGCAGCGGTCGGCGTCGACTGGCCCGAGCCCGTGTCGCTGGACGCCCTGCCCTGGGAGGAGGCGCCGCGCCTCACCGACGACCTGAATCCCCTCGTCCTGCTGCGACGGGACACCGCGCGTTCGTGGCGGGCGCTGAGCCGCCGGCGTTTCGCGCGGAAGGAGACGCCGTGATGCGTGCTGCCCTGCCGTCCCTCCTGCTCTCCCTGCTTCTCCTCGCGCCCGCGCGCGCCGAGGAGGAGAACCTCGGCCCGACTCCGCACGCGACGCCCGAGGCCGCGATGAGGAAGGCCGAGTCCCGAGGCTGGAAGCGATCCCGCGACGCGGAGGCGGCGACGGATGCCGACGTCGTGGGCGCGATCACGCGCCTGCCGGGTGACCGGATCGGGTTCATGCCGCTGCTCCAGCACCACATGGCGGTGGAGCACTGGTTCCTCGAAGGCGGCGAGGTCGGGACACTCGCCGACGCGGCGAAGCGGGCCGGTGGACGCTGCTTCGTCCGCTTGCGCGGGAAGCTGACGCTCCTCGGCGTGTTCGGCGGGGGGGGCCTCGAGTGGTACGGCACGGGACTCCAGCACGGCCGCGACTGGGGCCCGGTGATGGGCTACCACGAGCGCATCTACCGCTTCGTGGTCGAGGAGGTGGTGCGGACGCGCACGCGGGAGGAGCACGCCGCGGCGCAGCGGGCACAGGTGGCCCTCAGCGGGCGTCTGAAGGCCGAGATGGACCGGCTCGACTACGCAGCGGCGCGGAAGACGGTGAGGGAGGTCTGGGAGGGGACGGAGGACGCGGGATTCGACGCGCGCGGCCTCGAGGAGGTGGCGGACTACCTCCACCGCATGTTGCTACTCGAGCACGACCCGGTCGGCTGGGCCGAGGCTGACAAGGACACGGTTGCCGAGACGCTCGGCCTGTCGCCGTTTGCGCCCTACCGGGAGTTGGGGCAGGGCGCACGGGCGAAGCTGATCGCGCTCGTGCGGGGCTGGCCGGAGGCCGTGCGCCAGGACCTCGCTCCGCGGGTGATCGAAGCCTGGGAGGCCCTGGAGTACCGCCACCAGCGGGACAAGGCGCGGGCCGTCCTGCTGTCCCTCGCCACGCCGGTCACCGAGGCCTTCGAAGCGCGCCTCCAGGAGGCCGAGGCGAACGTGGAGGCTGCCAAGGCCCGCCTCGAGGCGCTGCAGGGCACGGACGACTACGCGGGCATGCTGGGCGTTCTCGAGGCCGTCCGGGCCGACCAGGACCTCGTGCTGGACTACGCGCTCGCCGACAGCCGGACGGGCCACTGGGTCCCCGCGGCGCGGCGGCTGGCCGCCCTGCAGGCCGTGATGGGGGAGGCCTCGAAGCGCGCGGACTTCCTGATCCGGCAGATCCGGGAGACCGTCCAGGGCGGGACCGGGCTCCCGAACTCGCACGCGAGGCCGCGCTACAACCCCGAGGTCGTCCAGCGCTTCGCGCCGCGGCTCACCGAGGTCGAGCGCGAGCGCGTCGAGACGTGGCTCCTCGGGGTCGCGCAGACGCTCGACGTGAGCGAGGACTGGAAGCAGGTCCTCCTCGTGGCCGAGCTCCTCGCGGGGTTCGGGGGGGACCGGGCGAAGGAGTACTTCCCCGTCCTGCTCCGGCGAACGAAGCGGCAGCCGAAGTGGCAGCGCGAGCACCTCCGGACGTTCGCCGAGGCCCTGGGCGTCGGAGGCGGCGGCTAGCCTCCGCGCATCGCGAGGCGCGGGGCGCGCTGCGGGAGGGTGGATACATGCTGCACGTGGGGGTGGACGAGGCGGGCTACGGCCCCCTGCTCGGCCCGCTCGTCGTCGGCGTCACGGCCTTTCGCCTGACCGACGATCCGGAGCCCGGCGAGGTGAACCTGCTGAAGCGGCTCCGGGGGCTCGTCGTGAGGCGTCCCCGCGACGCGCGGGCGTCAGCCGAGCGGAGGCTGCCCGTGCCCGTGGACGACTCGAAGGTCATCCACCGCCGCTTCGGGCTCACCGGCCTGGCGCGCGGGGTCGGCCTCTTCGCCTCCGCGATGGACGCGCCGCCGCCCGCGACCCTCGAGGACCTGCTCGTGCGCTTCTCCGAGCTCGGACCGGATTCGTTCCGGCACATCCCGTGGTACCGGCGGCTCGACCTCGCCGAGGTGCCGCGCTACCCCTGGACGGGGCCGCTCGAGGACCGGTTCCTGGGCCGGAACGTGCAGGCGCTCGACTTGCGCGTCTGGCCGCTGGCCGCCGCCGACTTCAACCGCGAGGTCGAGCGCTGCTCGAACAAGGCGACGGTGCTCGGGCTGGCCGCGGGCGCCGCCGTCCTGGCGGTGCTCGACCGCCATCCCGGCGAGGACGCGGAGATCGTGTTCGACCGGCAGGGTGCACGTCTCGACTATGCCGGCTACCTCGCCGACCTGTTCCCCTTCGCGGGGATCTCGAAGCGGGCGGCGCCGGCGGGCGAGTCGCGCTACGAGGTCGAGTTGCCGTCCAGGCGCCTGTACGTCCGGTTCGCGACGCGTGCCGATGGCTGCTCCCTCGCCGTGAGCTGGGCCTCGATGGCCGCCAAGCTCGCGCGCGAACTGTTCATGGAGCGGCTGAACGCGTTCTTCGCCGACCGCACGGAGGCGCTGAAGCCCACGGCCGGCTACACGGTGGACGGACGGCGCTGGCTGGGCGAGGTCAAGCCCATGCTCGCGAGCGAGGGCATCGACCGCGGGATGCTCGTCCGCTCGCGCTGACGGGTCGGCCTCAACACCTTTGGGCTCCTGTCCCGGCACAGGTGAGATTGGCGTTGCGCACTTCGGGCCCATCGAGTCCGAGGATCGCAGCGTGACCTATCCGGCAGATGCCACCACGCACTCCGTTCTGGGACTGCGCGAGTGCGAGTCGTGCTGCGTCAGCGTTCCCCTTGGGGAGGGTGCATCCGTGCAGGTCGTGAGAGCGCCGGGCCTGGCGCTCTTGAAGGCTCACTCGTTCCTGGACAGGCGTCAGCGCGGGATTGCGCGTCGGTCCGGAGGGCGCGGGATCTGCGCGAAACCCGAAAAATCGGGTCGGGTGTGGATTACGGGTGTGGATTTCTCAGTTCTTGAGGGTGGAGCTTTCCGATTCGGAGGCCAGCTCCGCGTTGTCGGACGAGCGGTAGACCGCGGCCGCCGTCTTCACGAGGCCGTTGTTGGGCGCGGACAGCACCCGCACCTGCAGCTCGAAGGTGATGACCTGGTTCACCTTGAGCCCGAACGGCTCGCTGCGAGCCAGTTGGTCGGTACCGGTCACGGTCGCTTCGCGGTTGCTGCGGCCCGAAACGAACTCGAGCTCGGGCGGCAGTCGCCACTCGACGTGCATGTTGGGCGTAGCCTCGGTGCCGACGTCGTTTTCGACGAGCATGCGGTAGATGAACGTCTCGCCGACGCGGAAGATGCCCTCCTCGGAGCCGTCGAGGCCCTTGTCGGTCATCTCGACCTGCAGCGCCGGGAGACCCGTGACGTCGAGCTGCACGTCCACCCGATCCTGGCAGCGGGCGCCGCAGTTGGAGTCGGCCGTCACGGTGCACTGGCCGATGCCGCTGCCCCTCCCGGCGAAGTCCTGCGTCCAGACCTCGCCCGGACCCAGCGGACCGATGTTGAAGTCGCGGACCACGTTGCCGAGGCAGTTGCCGGTCGTCACGCGGACCATGCAGCCCTCCGCGGGACCGTCGCCGACGTTCGTCACCCGGACGGTGAAGTTGGCCTGCTCGCCGTAGTAGATCGTCTCGGGACCGACGAGGTCCATCTCGAGGCGGCAGTTCACGACCTGCAGGTCGCAGGACGAGGTCTGCTCCGGGGAGCCGTCCGCCCTCGCGCGTGCGGTGTTGGTGTACCTGCCCGGTTGCTCTGCGATGCCGGTGAAGATCACCTGCTTGCTCTCGCCGGGCGCGAGCGTGCCGAGCGTGGCGGCGTTCTGGCTGGTGGGTTCGATGCCGGCGGGATAGTCGTCGACGACCATCACGTTCTCGAGCGGGCCGCGGCCGGAGTTGGTGACCGTCACGACGAAGGTGACCTCGGACCCTACGTTGGCGACCTGGGGTTCGCAGACCTTCATGATCTCGAGGACGCCCGCGACGACCTCGATCGGGCACACGTTCTCGGCCTGTGCGCCGCTGGTGCGCGAGGAGACGATCACGCGGTTCGTGTACGCGCCGGCCGTCTCCGCGATCATCTGCACGCTGCGTGTCACCGTCTGTCCGGGCGCGATCGTGCCGAGGTCCATCGGGAAGGCCGATCCGCCGGCGAAGGCCAGGCCTGCGTCGGGCTGGTCCTCGAGCACCACGGCTTCGGCCGGCGCGTCTCCGGTGTTGGTGACGGTGATCAGCTTCTCGAAGGGCCGGTTGACGATGGCTTCCGCACAGCCGAGATAGGCGCAGGAGACCTCGAGCGCCGCCTGCCGCCACTGCTTCGTGACGATGACGGACCGCGGGCAGATCTCGCCGTAGAAGTGGCCGTTCGCGGTGAAGCGGATGCGGTTGACGCCGGTCTCGCCGACGGTGTTGTGCACGAGGAACTCGGCCACGCCGTTGGCGTCGGTCATGAAGCTCGCCGTGGGCCGGCTCGAGCTCTCGAAGACCGCGCTCGGACCGTCGAGGATCTCGGCGTCGACCGTCTGGCCGGGGATGGCCGAGCCGTCGGAGCGGAAGATGCGGACGAGGAAGGAGTGGTCCACGTCGGGCAGCGTGTTCACCGCGTTCTCGGGGAACTCGACGTCGAAGTCGGCCCAGATCTTCTTGGCCCAGATCTTGTGCTTCGTGCCGTCGCGAAGCGCGGGGACGTAGACCATGAGGTCGGTGACGCCTTCCCGCGACGAGGTGATGGTGAGCCAGGACTGGCCCCTCGACACCGTGATGTCGGGCAGGCGGACGCCCTCTCGGCCGACGTACGGGTGGTTGTTTCCCGCGTCGATCAGCTCGGCGCCGTAGTTCGTGACCGACACGGCGTACTGGTTGTCGATCTTGTTGCCGTTGTTGCCGGGCGACGCGGAGGTCATGGGGGCGATGCGTCCGCTCCCGTACTGGTCGTCGACGGCGACGATGTCGCCCACGGCCTGCGGATAGCGGCTGAGGCTCCACTCGACGCGCTGTCCGGGAAGGGGGTTGCCGCACTGGTCACGGACGGTCACCACGAGCGTGTGCTGGGTGCGGACCGGGTTGCAGTCGATGGTGGGGGAGACGCGCTCGTCGATCTCGACCGACCACGGCACACCCTGGGGAGCCGCCGTGCGGGTCGGAGAGTACCGGACCGGCGACGGGAACGAGGTGGTCGGTGGGCGCGGGGCGGTCGGCGCGGACGGCGCCGGCGGGCGGGCCCCGGGCGAGGC
>JAUXCH010000942.1 GCA_030618975.1 Planctomycetia bacterium | reverse complement strand
CTCCCGTCGGCCGGCAGGGTCAACACGGCCGCACACCCACCGCCCTCACGTTCGTGCAGGAACAAGGTGCCGCCGTTCGCCTCGGCGAGCGCGCGCGCGATGGGCAGACCGAGACCGGTTCCGTCCGCGCGCGTCGTCACGTAGGGCTGGAACAGCCGCTCGGGGTCGTCGCCGGGCCCGGGACCCCGATCCCGCACGCGGACCTCCACGACCTCGCCGGCGCGGGTCGCCGCGATCTCGACGGCGTCGTCGTCGGGAGCCGCTGCGAGGGCATTCGCCGCCAGGTTCTCGAGGATCTGCAGGACGTGCTCGGGATCGGCCCGCACCACCAGGCCCTTGCCTCCGACGACGCGCAGGGCGGCGTGCCGCCGCTCGAGCTCGCCGAGGACTTCACCCAAGGCGAGAGACCGAGGCTCCGGCTGGGGGGGGCGCGCGAAGTCGAGCAGGGTCGCGAGCATCCGGTCCATCCGGTCCGCCTGCGCCACCGTCGCGCGCAACCGTTCCGCGAGATGCGGATCCGCGAGTCGTTCCTCGAGGAGCTGGCACGAGCCCTTGATCGTGGCGAGCGGGTTCCGGAGCTGGTGGGCCAGACCGGCACCGGCGAGTCCCAGCGCTTCGAGTCGACGCGTGCGCGCTTCCATCGCGGCTTCGCGGCGCTGACGGACGAGGAGTCGTCCACCGAGCACGGCGAGGACGACGAGGCCGAGGCCCACGGCCACGGAGGCGTGCGGCAGGTAGCGGACGGACAGGGGGGGGCTCGCGGCCCGCGGGTCGAGATGCACCACGACCGTTCGTCGTCCTCGTTGCCCACGCGGGCCCGATCCGCGCGGGCCCGACCCCCGGGGGCCCGGCCCGGGCCTGGCGCCCTGCGGGCCGACGAAGATGTCCACGCGCCGGACGGGCAGTCGTGGATCCGTATCCCCCGATCGGGCGCGCGTCACCCCGTCCACGTCCTGCACGGCCACGCCCCGGACCTCGGGACCTGCGGCGCGAAGCACCTCTTCGAGGATCCGCTCGGCCTCCCCCTCGCCCTGCTCTCGGAGGGCCAGCTCGACACGATGGGCGAGGCCGAAGATGCGTCCGTCGAGAGCCAGGGCCTCGCGGTCGCGGAACGCGTACCCGGCCAGCGCCGCGAGCGCGACCAGCAGCGTGGCCACGGCGAGCGCCACGGCCGGCAACAGCAGGTCCCACCTCGTGCTTCTCGTCGCCGGGCTGTGGGTCATGCGACAGACTCTACCCGACCGTCCGTGAGCGGGGCGGCTGTCCCGCGTCGCGCCCCGACTACGCCTCGTCGAAGTAGTCGCAGTAGTCGAAGTCGCACTCCTCGTAGTCCTGGCCGGGCGCGTCGCAGTAGATGCAGTCGGCATAGTCGGAACGGTCGCCGGCACCGCACGCGGTCAGAAAAGCGGCTCCGGCCGGCGGCGCGGCGAGCAGGAAGACCCGCCGGCTGATCGGGCTGAGCGGTCGGACCTCGCGTTCGGGCTTCATCGCCGGCCTCCCCGCAGACGCTGGCCGCGCTTGTCGTGGGAGCGTCCGCGGCGCCCGTCCCACAGGTAGGGCCCCGCCGGTTCCCCCTCGCCATCGGCCGGAGCACGGGCGCGTGCGTCGACGCACGCAACCGAGAGCCCGCCTCGCTCGTCGTGGAACACGCAGGCGCTGGTCGCGCCGCCCGGTTCCAGGACGAAACGGGGGCCGACGACGCTCTCGGGCCGCTCGCCCGTCTCGAGACCGCAGACGAGGCGCACGGGTCCCGGCTCGACTTCGCCGATCACCAGGCCGCGCCGCGCGGCCAGCCCCCCCGCGAGCAGGTTGCGGGGCGCCGATCCGCGGGGGTCGTCCTCCCGCTCGAGGTGGACCCACGTCATGGGGTGGGGCGTCCGGTTCTGGATCTCCAGCATCGTCTTGCGGG
>JAUXCH010000270.1 GCA_030618975.1 Planctomycetia bacterium | reverse complement strand
CTCGGGGCCGAGGGCCTCGGCGGCCAGGCAGGCGGTCACCCCCGAGTCCACGCCTCCGGACAGGCCGATGACGGCGTCCGTGAAGCCGGTCTTGCGGAAGTAGTCGCGGATGCCCATCACGAGCGCCCGGCGGATCTCCCTCGCCGTACCGGGCGCGGGCTCCGGGGCGCACGGCTCGGACCGTTCGAGGTCGAGGACACGGAAGTCCTCCTCGAAGGCGGCCAGGCACGCGAGGTCGCGGCCCTGGGCGTCGAAGGCCCGGCTCCGGCCGTCGAAGAGCACGTCGTCGTTGCCGCCCACCTGCTGCACCACGACCAGCGGCACGCCCATGCGCCGGGCCTCGGCCGAGAAGAGGCTGCGGCGGTGGGCGTCCTTGCCCTGGTGGAAGGGGGAGGACGCGATGGCCACGGCCAGGTCGAGGCCCTCGCGGGCGAGGTCGGCCGGAGGGTCCGCCTCGTAGACGCGTCGACCCCGGACCCGGTCGGACACCCAGAGATCCTCGCAGACCAGGAGACCGACGCGGCGACCGGCGACCTCGACGACCACGGGGCCGTCCCCGGGCTCGAAGTAGCGGTGTTCGTCGAACACGTCGTACGTAGGCAGCAGGCGCTTGGCGTACGCGGCCTCGACGCGGCCGCCCCGGAGGAGGAGCGCGGCGTTGAACAGCGGCCGTCCCACCGGGCGCGGGTTGGGCATCACGGTTCCCACGACGGCCGCGGGACCGTCGGCGAACTCGCGGGCCAGGGCCTCGGTCGCCCGCTCCGCCGCGCGCACGATCGAGGAGCGCAGCAGAAGGTCCCGGGGGGGGTAGCCGACGACCGCCAGCTCGGGCACCACCACGAGGTCGGCACCCTCGTCGCGTGCGCGTGCCCAGGCGGTCCGGATCCGTTCGGTGTTGCCGGGAACGTCGCCGGCGGTGGTGTCGATCTGGGCCAGGGCGATGCGCACGGGCGACCCCTCCACGGTAGCGGGTGGAGTGTAGCAAGGAGGGATCGGCGACCGGGCCCGGAGTGCCTGGCCGGGGCTCTTGACGGGAAGGGCCGGAGCGGTATAGGTACGCCGCTGAGGGCCACGCCCGTCGGCCTACCCGGAGGTCCCGACATGTCGTCCAACTGGTTCGATCCGGAGCTCGAAGAGTTCCTCCACCGTCCGCCGTTCCTCTCCGAGGAGGACGACTTCGACGACGACGACGACGAGGACGACGAGGACGATGACCTCGACGACGACGAGGACGACGAGGACGACGAGGACGACGAGGACGAGGATGACGACGAGCTCGACGAGCTCGACGACGAGGACGACGACGATCTCGACGACGACGATCTCGACGACGACGACCTCGATGACGACGACGACGACGACGACGACGACGAGGACGACGACTGGGACGACGACGAAGAAGAAGAAGACGACGACGACTGGGACGACTAGCCGGCGATCTCGAGGATGCGGAAGTCCGGCTCGCCGTACCGCGCGCCCCCCGTGATCACGAGGAGGTTGTCGAGGGGGCGGGTTTCGCCGGGGCTGTGGGTGTGGCCGCAGAGGACCGTGACCTCACGTTCCGGGTGCGCGTCCGTGACGTTCACGAGCATGTCGCCCATGGCCCGACAGGTGAACCCAGGCAGCCAGTCTGCGCCGGAGATCCGTCCCTCGTACCAGCAAGCCTCCTCGAACGGCGGGACGTGGGTGAGCACGATGACCGTGGGGTAGGCCGCGAGTGCTTTCTCCAGCTGGGGGCGGAGCGTCTCGGCGGCCTCGACGCCGAGGGCCTCGAGTCTGGCCTTCAGTGCGGGCTTGTTCGCCCATCCGTCGAGCCAGTCGGCTTGTCCCGTCCCCTCCCGGCCCACCGTCCGCAGATCCTCGATGACCAGGTAGTCGTTCAGGATCACCTCGGAGGCCATGAAGTCGCCGAGGCGCGCGTCGCCCCAGCCCCCGTGCCCCACGAGCGCCGTCTCGGGACCGAGGGCGACGACGCCGGTGGCCGGCAGCCACTGGAGGGTCGGCGTGACGAGCGATCGTGCCTCCGCGCGAACGGTCGCGATGGCGCCTCCGTAGTAGTCGTGGTTCCCGAGCACGAAGTAGATGGGGACGTCCAGGTGCGCGTCGAGGAAGCGTAGCCAGGAGCCCAGGTCGACCGCGTCGGCGATGTCCCCGCCGAGCAGGAGTGCCGCGCACCCGGACTCCCGGATCCGCGCGCAGAGCTCGGCTGCCGTCCTACGTTCCACGAAGTTCAGGTGGACGTCCGTGGCCCAGGCGATCTTCCGCACCACCGTTCGCCTCCCGCCCGCGACCCCCTACCCGGTGCTGCGCGGCTCGCGCGGGGCCAGCACCTCGAGGATCCGCTGCCCGTAGCGCGCGGCACGCTTGGGGCCGATGTCGTCGTGGGCGGCGAGCGCCTCCACGTCATCAGGCGCTTCGCGGGCGAGCCAGGCCATGGCCCGGTTGGGCAGCACGACGAGGTTGGGCACCTTGCGCGACCCGGCCTCCTTCCGGCGCCAGTCGCGGAGCGTTTCCTCCCTCTCGCGCTCCCGCTTCCTGCGGGCGGACTCGTCCCTCGTGAGGCGGGGCTTGACGTCGGCGGGCGGCACGCGCCCCTCGCTCGCGTTCCTGAGGCCCCGTCGGACCGCGTCGAGGACCTGGGGGCCCCAGCGCTTTCGCTCCTTGGGGTGCAGCGCCGTCAGCGCCTGCGGGTCGCGGGTCCGTTCCGGGGGGCGTTCCGCCAGCGCGAGCAGGGCGCGCGGCGAGAGGATCTTGAAGGGGGGGGTGTCGCGTCGCTCCGCCTCCCCCTCTCGCCAGAGGTGCAGCTCGGCCATCACCGCCCGTCCCCGGGCATCGAGCTTCGACGAGCCCTTGATGCGGCGCCAGGCGTCGGGGTCCGCCTCCACACGCTTCCCGACGCGTTTCGCCAGCCGTCGGAACTCGATGTCCGCCTCCTCGACGAGGTCCGCGGCCGCGAGCCGGGCGCGCAGGTCGGCAGCGAGGCCGGGCAGGTAGGCGGTGTCGCGGTAGAGGTAGTCGATCTGGTCGGGCTGGAACGGACGACGCGCCCAGTCCGCCTTCTGGTAGCGCTTGTCGAGCTGCACGCCGTAGGCGTCGAGCACGAGGTTGGCGAGCCCGATCTTCTCCTCGCCGAGGATCATGGCGGCGATCATCGTGTCGAAGACGCGGTGAAAGGCGAAGCCGTGGTCCCTCGACAGCATGGCGATGTCGTAGTCGCCGCCGTGGAACAGCACCTCGACGGAGTCCCGGTCGAACACGTCGCGGAGCGGGGTGAGGTCTTCCAGCGCGACGGCGTCGACGATCGCGTGGCGTCCTCCCGAGGTCACCTGCACGACGCAGGTCCGTTCCCGGTACGCGTGCAGGCTGTTGGCCTCGATGTCCAGGGCCACCTGGGGAGAGCGCCGCAGGTGCCTGGCGAGGGTTTCGAGGTCTTCCGGGGTTTCGACGAGCCAGACGTCGTCTGCGCTTGCGGGATCGGTATCCGTCATGGAGGCACGATACTCAGCGGAGGCGCGAGCGCTGCCGTTCTTCGAGGTCGCGCTCGACGCGCGCCCAGCGGGCTCCGGGATCTTCGGCGATCTCGAGGTCTTCGGGCGTGTCCACGTCGAAGCAGACGTCCGGATCGTGGACGCTGAGGCGAACCGTGTCCTCCTTGTGACGGATCAGGATCTCCCGTGTGCCGATCCGGTCGCCACGCAGCAGGAAGTCGTCGGTGAGGGATGCGGCGAAGAGGCTCGGGTGGCCGCCCATGCCCTTGTAGGTGGGGATGACGATCCGACCGGGGCGGGACATGAACGTGCTGATGACCCGGTTCACGATCTGCGTCGAGACGAACGGGATGTCGGCCGGGCAGATCAGGAAGTCGTGCCCGGCGACCCAGGTCGTCTTGAGCGCCGTGCGGATCGAGGAGATCATCCCCTGCTCGGGGCGGGGGTTCTCGACCAGGTGGACCTTGACGCTTCGGAGCCAGGAGAAGTCCTCGGTCCGGCCGGGCGGGATCACCACGACCACGTCGTGCACCTTGGTCGCGTGGAGGAGGGCGTTGACGACACGCTCGACGATGGCTTGGCCGTCGATCGTCTCGAACAGCTTGTCGGCGCCCAGGCGCTCGCTCTTCCCCGCGGCCAGGACGATCGCAATCGGGGTGCCGGACATCGTGGTCATGGGCGGATTCTACGTCGGGGCGCATGCGAGTGCCCGTGGCGTCTAGAATCCGGGCTCCCAAAATTCGTCACGAGGAGGAGACCCTCATGAGTGCACGAACACGCACACCTGCGCGCGTCGGCGTGGTCCTGAGCGGCTGCGGCTTCAAGGACGGGGCCGAGATCCACGAGAGCGTCCTGGCCTTGCTCGCCCTCGATCGGGCGGGGTGCGAGATCCTCTGCTTCGCGCCCGACGTCGACCAAGCGACCGTCGTGGACCACAGGACCGGCGAGCCCGTGTCCGAGACGCGCAACGTGCTGGCGGAGGCCGCGCGGATCGCGCGCGGCGAGATCCGTGACCTGCGGGAGGCGCAGGCCGAGGATCTCGACGCGGTCGTGCTTCCCGGCGGCTTCGGGGCGGCGCTGAATCTCTGCGACTTCGCGACGCAGGGCGCCGGCGGGACGGTGAACGAGGACCTCGCCGGGCTTCTGCGCGCCATGCACGACGCGCAGAAGCCCATCGGGGCGATCTGCATCGCCCCGGGCGCCGTGGCCCTCGCCCTGGGCGACCGGAAACCCACGCTGACCATCGGGAACGACGAGGGCACCGCGAAGGCCATCGAGTCCTGCGGCGCCGTGCACCGGGACTGCCCCGTGGACGACTGCGTCGTGGACCCCGTGCACAGGATCGTGACGACGCCGGCCTACATGCTCGGCCCCAGCATCCGGCACGTGGCGGCCGGAATCGACCGGTGCGTGGCCGAGGTCCTGAAGATGGTGTAGCCACGCGGGGCGGGGGGATTCGCCCACGCGGATCCTGTGGTTCGAGCGCCGTGAGTCCCGTCGTCTGGCGCCCCGTGGCCTTGCTACGATCCCCCGCCCCTCGAAACCAGGAGCCTCCCCGTGCCCACCACCGAAAGCGCTGTTCTGGACGCCCTGCGCGTCGTCATGGATCCCGACCTCGGCCGTGACATCGTCGACCTGGGGTTCGTGAAGAACGTGAAGATCGACGGCCCCAAGGTCTCGTTCCAGGTCCAGCTCACCACGCCGGCCTGCCCCGTGAAGGGCCGCCTCCAGCAGGAGGCGCGCGACGCGGTCCTGGGCCTGGACGGCGTCGACGCGGTCGACGTGGAGATGACCGCGAACGTGCCGCACGCCGGGGGCCAGGGCACGGCCGGCGGCAACCCCTTGCCCCAGGTCCGGACCATCATCGCCGTCGGTGCCGGCAAGGGCGGCGTGGGCAAGTCCACCGTCGCGGTGAACCTCGCACTCGCGCTGAAGGACAGCGGGGCGCGCGTCGGACTGCTCGACGCGGACGTGTACGGTCCGTCCGTGCCGAAGATGCTCGGCGACGACGCTCGGGCCCGGATCGACAGCGAGAAGAACAAGATCCTCCCGAACGAGGTGTTCGGCCTGAAGGTCATGTCGATCGGATTCGTGCTCGATCCCGAGAAGCCGATGATCGTGCGCGGCCCGATCGTCCACACGGCGGTGCGCCAGTTCCTCGGCGACGTGGAGTGGGGCGAGCTCGACTACCTGATCGTCGACCTGCCGCCCGGCACGGGCGACGTGGTGCTCAGCCTTGCCCAGTTCGTGCCGGTGACGGGCGCCGTCGTGGTCTCGACGCCGCAGGACGTGTCGCTGATCGACGTCCAGAAGGCCGTCAACATGTTCCGCACGCTCAAGGTTCCGGTGCTGGGCCTGATCGAGAACATGTCGTACTACGTCTGCCCCGCGTGCGGGAACCGCGACGAGATCTTCGGCCACGGCGGCGCGAAGCAGTGGGCCGAGAGCAAGCAGATCCCCTTCCTGGGCGCGGTGCCGCTCCACGCGCACGTCCGCGTCGGAGGGGACGCAGGCCTCCCGGCGCTGGCCGATCCCGACGCCCCCGCCCCCGTGAAGGGGGCGCTCCGCGACGCCGCGTCGGAGCTCGCGCGCCAGGTCAGCATCCGGGTGCTCGCGGCGCCGACCCCGCCGCTCGTGCAGATCCAGGGTCTCGAGTAGCCCGGACGCATGCGCGAGGCGTGGATCCCGCTCCTCCGGTGCCCGGTCACCGGGGAGCCCTACGACCTCGATCCCACGCGTGCCACACCGGGTGAGGTCACGGAGGGGTTCCTCGTCGCGCGGGAGGGGCGGGAGGTCCGGCCCATCCTGGCGGGGCTGGCCGTCCTGCCGAGGGACCTCAGCGCGCACCTGAAGACGCACGGCACCGTGTACGAGCGCATGCCGATCGCCGATTCGCGCCTCGTCCGCTTCGTGCTCGGCGCCGCGGGTCACGCCGGTTCCGACTTCGTGCCCTTCGACGAGGTCGTCGCCCACTACGGCGACCTCGTGCCGCCGGGGACGTACGACGTGCCCCCGGAGCTCGCCCCGGAGGACGCCGCGCTCGCGGGGCTCCTGGCCGGTCTGGACGGACCCGTCCGCCGCGCACTGGACGTCGGCTGCGGCGTCGGACGGGGCGTCTTCGTGCTCCTCGGCCGGGCCGAGAGCGCGCTCGGCGTGGACCGCAGCGTGGCCCGCGTGCGTCGGGCGAGAAACGTCGCGGTGACCCAGGCGGATTTCTTCCTGCCCGCGCCCGAGGACTCGGGGCTCAAGCAGGTGCCCCTCGAGCTGTCCCGCCTCGACCGCCAGGG
Organism: Planctomycetia bacterium; assembly: GCA_030618975.1. Classification (GTDB taxonomy): domain Bacteria; phylum Planctomycetota; class PLA2; order PLA2; family JAEUHO01; genus JAUXCH01. The sequence goes on along the minus strand of JAUXCH010000270.1, from coordinate 91 downwards.
CGCGGACTTCGGCTTCGGTCAGATAGTCGGTGGTGTTGCCCTTGCCGCTGGGCATAACTGTATCCCCCACGTCGGATCCACATCGTCGTCT
>JAUXCH010000236.1 GCA_030618975.1 Planctomycetia bacterium | reverse complement strand
GGATGGGCTCGGGGCTCCTGCCCCGTGAGTCGCTAGCCGCCGCAACCGCCGCCGCCACAGCCGCCGGACTTCTTCTCGCCGCAGCCGCCGCCGCCGCAACCGCCGCCGTCGCTGGCCTTCGACTCGGTCTTCATCACCTCGGCAAACGCGGGCAGGCGACTCAGGCTCGCGAGGTCGGGGTTGCTCTTCGCCAGGTCCTTGAGCATCGGCAGCGCGCGCGTGGGGCAGTTCTCGAAGGCGGCCTCGAGCGACGCGAGGGCCTGGTCGGACTCACCGAGCAGGCTCTGCACGCGCGCGGTGTCGAAGAGCAGCCCGGGATCCTTCGTCTCGGAGGTGCCGTAGAGCTTCTGGATCTCGCGGGCCTCGTCCTTCCGGCCGAGACGCGCCAGGGCGATGCTCTGGTACGTGAGGTTCTGCGTCGACTGCAGGGACGAGCGCAGGTCCTCGACCCAGGCGACCGCCTCCTCGTTGGCGTTCTTCTCGAGCAGCGCCTCGGCGACGAACGACGCGCTCACGTCGCTCTTGGCCTTTTCGTGCGCGGCCTTGCCCGCCTCGAGGGCGACGTCGACGAGCCCGTTGCGGAGGTAGAAGCCGTGGAGCGCGATCGTCGCGCGTTCCCAGGTCTGGGAGATCTCCTCGGTGGCGACCATCTGGCGCAGGTCCACCACGCGCTTCAGCACGAGGGCACGCTTGACGAGCTCTTCGTTCTCGGGATCGGCCTTGACGAGCTCGAGGTATGCGTCACGCGCTTCCTCGAACTTGCCCTGCTTCAGGAGCTGCTCGGCCTTGGCGACGGCCGAGGTCGACTCGGGCTGGGATTCGTCGGCGGCCAGGGCGGGGCCGGCCAGCAGGCCAAGGACGAGCAACAGGGTCAGCGAAACGTGTCGAAGCATCAATCGGTCTCCTTCCCCCGGCGGGAGTGCCGCGGCGGGGTGAGTCTAGGGTGGCCCGGGGGGGGGCTCCCCTCGTCGGGCCGGGGCCGGGGCCCCTACCCCGGACGCCTGGCGGCCCCACGTTGTTCCACGACGCGGAACCCGGACCGGATCGGTCGTTCTCCGCTTGGGCGAGGGGAGGGGCCCCTGATTCCGGCCGTTGTGCCCCCTCGGCCCACCCACACCGAGTGCAGGCGAGGCGAACGGGGCGGGGGATGGGATTCCCGGCTGAAACCCGAAAAATCGGGTCGGGTGTAGATCTTCAGCGGGCGCCGCCGAGTTGTTCCACGATCCGCTCCGCCACGCGGAAGGCGTTGGCGTAGACCGTGAAGGTGAAGGGGATGGAGCCGCCCGTCGGCATGCAGCTGGCGTCCGAGACGAAGAGGTTTTCCACTTCGTGCGACCGGCAGTCCGGGTCGAGGACGGAGGTCTCGGGATCCGCTCCGAACCGGCAGGTCCCGGCCTGGAGATTCGTGGACTCCGTGCCGACGACGGGGCTCTGGAGGTTCTCGGCCCCCATGTGCTCGAGGATCTCCCGGCCGCGGGCGGTGAGCCACTCGGCCGTCTCCAGGTCCCGGGGGTGGCGGTGCACGCGGGCCCGGGCCACCGGCATCCCGTACACGTCCCGGACGCCGGGGTCGAGCACGACCTCGCCCTCGGGGATCGGGGTGTAGTCGCCGAAGACCTCGAAGCGGAGGTGGATCGTCTCGCGGAAGTACCGCACGAGCCGCTTCTTCAGGTCCCACCCCCAGGCCGGAGGCTCCGCGTAGAGCGACTCGTTGACGGAAGCTTGAATGGGATTGGGATGCATGCGCAGGAAGTCGAGCGTGCCCCCCTTGCGACGCCCGAGCCGAGGGTCGTCGATGACGTAGTAGTCCTGCAGGGTGCGGTTCACGAACGGCCACCTCCGGTCCCGCATCCAGGGCCATCTCCGCTCGAAGGTCTCGTACGGGAAATCGCCCCACCCCGCGCCGTAGGTGCTGAAGATCAGGTTCTTCCCCACCATCCCGTTGCCGTTGCCGAGGCCGTTCGGATGGCGGGGACCCGCCGAGTTGAGCAGCAGGCGCGCGGTCTCGATGGCCTGGCACGCCACCACGAAGATGCCCGCGCGGACGTACTGGCGCCTCCCGTCGTCACCGACGTATTCGGCGGCTTCCGCACGCCCCTTCGAGTCGCACAGGATGCGGGTGACGTGCGCTCCGAACCGCAGGTCCAGGCGTCCGGTGTCGAGGGCGCGAGGGATCACCGTCTCGCGGCTCGAACCCTTGGCTCCGGTCGTGCAGCCGTAGGAGGCGCAGTACCCCGACTGGTTGCACCGGTTTCGCGGACCGTCGCGCCGCGGCAGCACGGCCCGCGGAAGCGGCACCGAGTGGAGGCCCATTTCGGCACACGTCTCGTCGAGCACCCGGGAGAGCGGGTTCTCCTTCATCGCCGGGTACGGGAAGGGTCCCGTGCGCTCGTCGGCCCAGGGGTGGTCGACGACCCGCCCCGAGACGCCGATCTCGCGCTCCACGCGGTCGTAGTAGGGCGCGAGATCCTCGTAGGCGATCGGCCAGTCGACGACCGTGCTGCCCTCGACCGGGCCGAACTCGGAACGGAGGCGGAAGTCGATGGGCTTCATGCGCTGGAAGAAGCCGCTCATCAGGTTGGTCGCGCCGCCGACCAGGGAGCCGTTCCAGCCCGTGGTCGTGAGCCAGGCCTCGCGGCCCTCCGGGAGGTCCTTCTCCCACACGTGGGGTTCCCGCCGGCGATCCGGGATGAACATCTGCCGGCGGTCGGTGAGCACCTCGTCTTTCTTGAAGTCCTTCCGCGTGTACCAGGGGCCCTTCTCGAGGAGGACCACGCGGTACCCGGCCTCCGCCACGACCGCCGCCACCGGGCCTCCGCCGGCACCGCTACCGATCACGCAGACGTCGAAACCGTCGGGTTCGCTCATCGTTCCAGGCTGTTCACGGGCCCCCTGCCGACCGGACGCACCGGGGACGTCGGTCGGGGGTAGCCGGGCTTGTGGTCGGCCCACGTCCAGCCGATCTCGTCGGGGTTGCCCCCGTGGACCGGGTCGCAGAGGAAGGCCTCCAGGGTGTAGGCGATGAGCCCGCGCAGGAACAGTTGCTGGTCCCAGGGCTCGAGAAAGAGGCTGAGGCCCGCGTCCTGCGCCTCGCCCGCCAGCGCGGCGTACTCCGGGGCCCCCTGTTCCCGAGCGAACGCGTGGAGCCGGGCGGCGCCCGCGAGCGTCCGCTCGACGGACTCCTCCTCGATGGCCGGGTCCTGGAGCAGCGCGTCGAGGTACCCGATCGCGTTGACCTCGGCCGCGCCGGGGGAGCCCTCGGCGGACGGGAGGATCGTCCGCTGCGCCGCGTCGAGCGTTCGCCACTCGAGGCCGGTCAGGCTGCGGCGCTCCCCCCCGGGCGGGGTCGGCTCGACCCGTCCGTGAAGGACGCCGGCCCCCCGCAGCCAGAGGAACGCCCCGGTCGCCGCGGCGGCGACGGCGCCGCCGAGCAGCAGGCGGCGATCGAGTCCGTGGCGCCGGGGCGCGTCCTGCGGGTCGTCCGGATCGGTCATGCACGCCCATTCTACGGGCGTTCGAGACCGCCTCTGGGACGCTTGCGCGCGAGACCGAGGACCTTTCGCCACGCGGCCGCCGGGACGGGCATCACGTGGAGCCTCGGGACGCGCAGCAGCGCCCAGCCGGACAACGCCTGCACACCACGCAGCTCCTTCAGCGTCACGGGTCGAGGCAGGCCTTCGACCGGTGCGAGATCCACCACGTGGAGCCCGCTGTCGTCCGCGGGCAGGTAGGCGCCCTTGCGCACGCGCGCGAGGCCGACCACGGCCCGCTGCGAGCCCGCGTGGTAGACGAGCACCTCCTCCCCGCGCCGCATGCGCTTCAGGTTCGCGAGGGACTGGGGCTGCGTCACGTCGCGCCAGGTGACGCGTCCCGCCTCGACCAGATCGTCGAAGAGGAAGCGCGCCGGATCCGTCTTGATGAGCCACCGATCGGCCATGGGGTCCTCCGGGTTCGAGGGAGTCACACCCCAAGACCGCGCGAAGGCCCCTGCCGGTCACATCTCGGATCTCAGAGCGCCTCGAAGGGTCCCTGGGCGACCTCGACCCCGCAGTAGAGGCAACGGACGTTGCGCTTCGAGAGCATCCGGCCGCAGCCCGAGCACGGCGACGCGCCGCGTCGGATCTTGCCGTCGAGCACGCCGTCGGAGAGGTCCACGGCCCGAACGTGCTCGAGCAGCTCCTCGTCCGTCATGTCGGACCGCTCCTTGAGCAGCGACCACAGGGCCTCCGTGATGAGGGCCAGACGGTCGAAGCGCTCGGCGAGCGCGTCCACGGCGTGCTTCGAACGATGGGCCGTGCTCTCGGCATCCGCGGCAATGCGACGCGCCAGGTGGTTTCTGGCGCTGTCCGGGTGGTCCCAGAAGATCGGCATGGGCACCTCCGCAGCCAGTCTACCGGAGGTCGCCTGCTACCGCGGGGCGGGCCCGGTCCGGGGAGACGGCGCCGCGTCGAGCAGCGTCGCCAGCAGCCGGCCGAACTGCGTGCTCGTCACCTCCCGCCCCTTGACGCTCGTGTCGACGCGGTGCACCAGGACGAGGTCGAGCGCGGGCATCACGACGAGCCGGTGACCGCCGATGCCGCGCGCGGAGTACGTCCCCTCGGGCACGATCACGCCCGGCCAGTGGATGCCCTGCCGCGAGACCCACCAGAGGTAGCCGTACGCGCCGTTGATGCCGGCGTCGCTGTAGGGCAGCACGCTCTGCCGGATCCAGTCTCGCGGCACCACCTGCTCCTCGCCCCACCGCCCCTCGCGCAGGTAGAGGAGCCCGAAGCGTGCCAGATCCAGCGCGGTCATGCGGAACGTGAACATGTCGTGGACGGAGGCCCGGGGGGTCCACCGCTCGCCGTCCCGCACCCCGTCGTCCTCGTAGCGCCAGTCCTCCATGCCGATCGGCACCGCGACCCGGTCCCGGAAGGCCTCGAAGAGATCCAGGCCCGTCTCCTGCTCGAAGATGGTCCCGAGCGCGTTGAAGTCCCAGTTGTTGTAGACCCAGAAGGTGCCGGGACCGTGGCTGCCGCGCGGCTCCCTCAGCGTCCTCATCCACTCGCTCTCACCGCCCGTCGGGTGGTAGACGCCGGATCGCGCCGCGAGGAGGTGCATCACGGTGGCCTTCTTCTCGCGCGGTGTCAGGCCCTCCTTGTCGTCGATCCCGAGCGTCTCGAGCGTACGGCCGAGGTGGATCGCGCCCTCGTCGGCGTAGATGCCGTAGAGCGCGCCCAGCAGGCTCTTGCGGATGGAGTAGACACCGTACTTCTGCTCCACCTCCCCCCAGCGGGCGAGGATGCGGCCCCCCTCGACGATCACCACGGCAGCCGTGTCGAGCGTCTCGGTGTACGCGCGGACCGCCTCCAGCCCGCGACCCGACCAGCCGGCCGCCTCCGGCGCCTCGTGAAATGCCCACCCCGATCGGGGAATCGAGCTCCTGGAATCCGCCCCTGCCATGTGCGCGCTCCGTCTGCAGCGCCCGGAGGGTACCCGCCTCTCTTCGCCATCCGGATCGTTGTCGTCCGTGGGGCGGAGCGTGTATGCTCCGACCCGCATACAGGAGGAGGCTTCATGCTCCTGGTCTTTCGACGAGAGCTCACGTCCGAGGACTTCGACCGGCTCGAGGACCTCGCCGCGGCCCTGCCCTACGACGCGAAGTGGTCGCGGCGTCGCGACCGCCTGGTGCTGAGGATCCAGCGGACCACGGGGGAGGAGGAGGACCTCCAGCCCCTGATCCGGGACGAGGCGGTGGCCTACGTCCTGCGCGATCCGTCCGAGGCCGAGCTGAGTCGTCTGTTCAGCCGCCGCGACCTCCTCGACCTCTCGCTCGCGACGACCGGGCTGTTGGCCGGGGGCGCGCTGCTCGCGCCGCTGGTGGGCTACCTGGCGGCGCCCTCCAAGGAGCTCACGCCGGGCGGCGACGTGTTCCTCGCCCGGGCTGCCACCATCCGCCCCGGCCGCTCCAAGACGGTGCTCGTCGGCGACGAGGACTGGCTGGTGATCCGTACCGACGAGAACCGGTACCACGCCCTGTCGGCCACGTGCACGCACTCGGACGTCTGCCAGGTGAAGTGGGAGGAACAGCGCCGTCAGGTGATCTGCCCCTGCCATCGCGGGGTCTTCGACATGAACGGCAGCGTCTTGAGCGGACCGCCGCCGCGTCCCCTGGAGTACCGCGAGGTGGTCGAGCGCGACGGCAATCTCTACCTGAAGCGGAGGTCGACGTGAGCCGCCCGGGCAACGCCGCGGCACGCGTGGCCCAGGCCCGCGGCACCTTCCTCGGGACCCGCTCCCGCCTCCGCGCCTTTCTCTCGCACGCCGCCGGCACCCGCATCAGCCCCCGCTACCGCGGCGTGCGGTGGATCACGGCTCTCATCCTGATCCTCTTTGCCATGCAACTTCTGACGGGCACGCTCCTCTCGCTCTACTACCACCCCGATCCCGCCTCGGCGCACGAGTCGACCCACTTCGTGATCGACAGCGTGCCCGCGGGCTGGCTCGTGCGGAGCATCCACGCCTGGTCGGCCGAGCTCCTGCTCGTTCTCGTCGTGGCCCACCTCCTCGCGGTGTTCCTCCGGCGCGCCTACGCACGCCCACGCGAGTACCAGTGGGTCGTGGGGGTGCTGCTGCTCGTCCTGGTGATCGGGTTTCGATTCACGGGACGCCTGCTGCCGTGGGACGAGGTCGGGCACGGGGCGACCCTGGCCGGGCTCGCCGCCCTGGAGCAGGTGCCGATCCTCGGCGACGTCGCGGCCCGCTGGCTGAAGGGCGGTGAGGCGTTCGGCGCCAAGTCGCTCGGTCGCTTCTACACCACGCACGCCCTCATTCTCCCGTGGCTGGTCGTCTTCTACGTGACCGTGCACCTGTACCTGCTCCGCCGGCACGGTCTGCAGGGAGGTGACCGATGATCGTCCTCCTCCGACCCGACGCCCCGGACGAGACGCACCGGTTGCTCGTCGAGCGCATCCGCGCCCTCGACCTCGACGCGATCCCGCTGGAGATCGGCGCCAGGCGCGCACTGGAGGTCGTCGGCGACGATCCGAGCCGCGTGCTCGAGCTCGCCGACGCCGAAGGCGTGCTGGAGATCCTGACCCGGCGCACGCCGCTCGAGGGCGGCGAGCCCATCTGGCCGCACTTCACCATCCGCGTGGTCATCGCGACGCTTCTCCTCGTCGTCCTGCTGTCGTTGCTCACGGCGTTCGTGCCCCCCGGCCTGGGCAACCGTGCGTCGGCGACGCCCCCGGCCGAGGCACCGCAGGTCGAATGGTTCCTGCGCCCCCAAGTCG
>JAUXCH010000338.1 GCA_030618975.1 Planctomycetia bacterium | reverse complement strand
GGCGGCCTCGCCTTCGCCCCCCGGGTCGCCGTCGGCGCCCAGCGATACGAAGCTAAACCCGTCCTCGTCGACCTCGTACCGGATCGGCCGTCCCCACGCATCCAGGCGCGCGCGCGAGAGCAGGTGTCCGAGCCGGGGGCGCACGCCCGCCAGGGCCGAGACGAGTCCCCGGAAGTCGGCGGGCAGCGCACCGCCCCGCTCCCGGAGCCGAAGCGTCCACCGGGCGAGCAGCCCCAGCCGGTTCTCCGTGTCCGCCACGCGTACCTCGGGAGAGTCACGTCGGAGCCGTCCCGCCCCGACCGGCATCACCGACTCGTAGAGCACGGCGGGATAGAGGTCGAGCATCGCCTGCACGCGGCGGTAGTACGCCTCGTCGGCGATGTGGATCACCCCGACGAGCCACACCCGCGGCCCCTCGCCGTTCTCGGGCACCATCTCGCGGATCGCGACCTCGAGGGCGACGTGATCTTCGGTGGAAACCTCGCGCGTGTACCGGGTCGTGCCGGGTTCGGTACCTTCCTCCTCCGCGTGGATCCGCGAGGTCGAAGCGAGGCCGAGCATGACCACGCCGAGGGCAAGGCAGCGGATGTTGAGACGCAGCATGGTGAGCGCTCCGGGAACCGGGACGAGTCTACCCGGCGGCACATGTCCACGGGCCGAACACCCTGCGCCGAACCGGCGCGACCTGGTGTCGTGAATCGTCAAGGCCGCGGCGCCCTACCTGATCCCGTGGAGTGACTCCGGCCGCATGTCACGAAAGGCGCGGCCGTCATCTCAGCTTGACGGCACCTGAAGTCCCCCGAAGTCTCTACGAGTCGCCGTCGCCGCCGTCTTCGTCGTCGTCCTTCTCGTCGTCGTCGTCATCGTCGTCGAGGCCCTCTTCCTCGACTTCGACGACCTTGCCGGTCACGGCATTGATCTCGACCTCGTAGAGCTTCGGCGGCGTGCCGGGCACGAGGACGAGGATGTCGTAGAGGGGCGTGCCGTCCTCCACCTCGAACCCCGCCGCGAAGGCCGTGCCCTTGGCCGCCTTCGCCGCCGTGTCGGACGCGGCCGAGAGGGAGATCTTCGTCTTCGCCAGCTGGGTGGCGAGCCAGTCGAGCGTCGTGCCCGGTTCCTCTTCCTCCTCCGCGCCTGCAGGAAGGAGCCACGCGCCCACCACGAGGCCGGCCACGGTCGCGATCAGGAGGCCGTACTTCCAGATTCCGTTCATCGGAACTCTCTGAGGTTCGGGGCCGGCCAACCGGCCCCGGGGTTCGAGCCGGGTTCTACGACAGCCTGCATGAAGTAACGGTGAAACGGAAGTGGGCAGGCGCCGGGCCCCCACGTGGGGCGTCCGGGGCGCCCCGCGTATCGTTGGGGGCACCCCGGAGGAGGGCGCCATGCACGAATCGGATCTGCCTCACGTCGACCTGGAATCCATGAACCGCGACCACCGCGACCAGGTCGAGATGATCAACGCCGTCGACGAAGCGCTCGAGGCACACGACGGCTCCGAGACGACGCTCCGCGCGCTCGACGAGGCGATCGAGGACTTCGCCGCGCACACGCGCGAGCACTTCAGCCAGGAAGACGACCAGATGCGTCGCCTCCAGTTCCCGGCCTTCACGTTGCACACGGAGGCGCACGTGAACGCGCTCTCGCACATGGACGGTGTGATCGATGCGTGGAAGCAGGACCGGGACCCCGAGGCGCTGGGTCGCTACATCCGCGAGGAGTTTCCCGCCTGGCTGGTCCGCCACGTGACGCTGATGGACACCGTGTGCGCGCAGTTCGTGGCCGGCAAGGCGCACTGAGCCCCGCGCGATCCTGTCAGCCGGAGGACGGCCGATCCCGACGCCAGCCCAGCTGGCGTACTTCGCCCGGGCCGAACCGGTTCTCCTCCGTGACGTCCTCTTCGGGCGCGCGGACGAAGCCCGCCTTCTCGAGCATTCGAAGGCTCGCCCGATTGTGTTCGAAGGCGCCCGCCACGACGTACGGCAGGCCGAAGGCGCGGACCACGTGGTCCGCCGCGAACCGCATCGCCTCGGTGCCCAGGCCGCGACCGCGAGACCCGGCTTCGAGCACGATGGCCAGATCCGGTTCCCTCCCCGCCGGCGCCAGGCTGACGAACCCCACGGGCTTCTCCTCCGGGAGGCGGAGGATCGTCCCGACGTAGCGCCGGGGCGGGCGCTCGGGCGCCGACCAGAAGGCGAGCCAAGACTCGAAAGTAGGCCACGGCAGCGGCGCGTTGAAGCCCTGCTGCACCTCCTCGTCCCGCCAGATCTGGTAGTGGAGGCGGTCATCGCCGGGGCAGACCGTCCCCAGCGCGACGAGTCGACCCACGACGTCGACGGTCCGCTTCGGGTCCACGGAGTCCTCCTGGACGCTCTCGGCGCCACTCCAGGTCTCCGGACCGCTCCCCGCGCGACCCATCGGCTCTTCCGCCGACACGGCGTGGTCAGGAGGACCTGGAGTGCGGGGCATCGCCCGTGATCCCGCCGTGTCGACGGGGCTAGAATCCGCGGCGGAGATCGCCCATGCGCACGTTCGTCCCGCTCCTCGCGTTCCTGCTGCTCGCGTCCCTGCCTCGCTTGGCACCCACGGCGTTCGCCGGGGACCTGGCCGTGGGGGAGACGGCGCCCACCCTCCCCGAGGCGACCTGGCTCGTCCCGCCCGAGGGGGCCACGCTGGACGCGTACGCGGGCCACGTCGTACTCCTTACGTTCTGGAAGGACGCCGACGCGGCCCACGCCCCCCCGTGGCTCGATCTCTGGCAGGAGACGCACTGGAAGAAGGGACTCCGCGTCCTCCTCCTCGCGCGCGTGGACGAGGAGCCGCTCCAGACCCTCGTGAGCCAGCAGGCCTTCGCCTATCCGGTGGCCTCCGTGGCCGGCCTCGGCGACTACGAGGCCGTCGCAACCGCCGGTGACTCCGTGCTCGTCGGCGCCGACGGCAGGGTCGCGTGGCGCGGTCCGATCGGCGAGATCGACACGGCCCTCGTCGGCAAGCTGCTCCGCAAGGTCAAGCTCTCCAAGGAGCCGCCGTCGCCCGAGGCGGTCGAGGCCCTGAACGCTCTCGCCCGCCGAAGCGTGGAGGTCGGCGCACCCGCTCTCGCCGTCGACCTCTACGACCACGTCCAGAAGGCCTGCAAGAAGACCCCCGACGCCGACACCGCCCTCGAGGCCGAGAAGACGCTCAAGCGAGACGGTCGTGCGAAGCCCGCGCTCGCCGCCGCGAAGTCGTTCTTCAACCTCGCGGCCCTCTGGATGCGCGTCGGCGCCAGCGAGCGAAAGCAGCAGGACCTCGCGAAGAGGCTCGACAAGTACCTCGAGAAGCACGGCGACACGCGGTCGGGCGCCCAGGCCCGGCTGCTGCTCACGAGCCTGCGCGGCGACGCGGCACTCACCGAGATGCGGCGCTTCATCAGCGAGCGGAACGTGAACACGAGCGGTGGTTCCTGGCGCACTTCGCTCACGAAGCCGCCGCAGCTCACGTTCACGCCCGGACGGAAGTACTTCTGGCTCCTCGAGACGAGCGAAGGCCCCATCAAGATCCGCTTCCTCCCCGACGTCGCGCCGATGCACGTCTCGAGCACCATCTACCTGACCGAACTCGGCTTCTTCGACGGGCTCGTCTTCCACCGCGTCATCCCCGGCTTCATGGCCCAGGGCGGATGCCCGCTCGGCAACGGCACCGGCAGTCCCGGCTACAAGTACGACGGCGAGTTCGACCGCTCCGCCCGCCATGACCGGCCCGGCGTGCTCAGCATGGCCAACGCCGGAAAGGGCACCGACGGCAGCCAGTTCTTCATCCTGTTCCAGCCCGCACGTCACCTCGATGACAAGCACACGGTCTTCGGCGTGTTGGTCGACGGCAAGAACACGCTCGACAAGCTCGAGGCCCAGGGCTCCTCGGGCGGCGCGACGAAGAAGAGACTCGTGATCGAGAAGGCGACGATCGAGGTGGAGTAGGGAGGCGGCACGAGCCTGCCGGGGTGCGGGCACGTGATCGGCCCTGCCCGCGGGGCCAGTCGTCGAGAGTCATGGGTACGACCCGTCGCCTGAGGGGCCGGGGGGGGCGGAACGTAGCGTTTTGATAAGCTGTAGCCCTGCAACTTGTAGCGCTACAACATGCTCGGAGGCCGCGATCATGGCCAAGCCCGTGGACCTGGTGGATCGGGAGGCAGAGTGGGATCTTCTCGAAGCCCGCTTCGCCTCCCCGCGCCCCGAACTTCTGCTCGTCCTCGGGCGCCGCAGGGTCGGGAAGACCTTCCTGCTGGCCCCCTTCGCCCGCTCCGTCGGCGGGCTCTACTACCAGGCCACCCGTCGGACCGAGGCCGAGCAGCTCCAGGGGCTTGCGCGTCTGCTCGGTGAGCACTTCGAGGATCCCGCGCTGCTTGGCGGCGCGGCGCTTCCCGACTGGAGAGAGCTCCTGCGCTACCTCCTCGCGCGGGCCGGGGACGCCCCCTTCTTCTTCGTGCTCGACGAGTTTCCGTACCTGGTGGAGGCGGCACCTGCGCTTCCGTCGGTTCTCCAGGCGTTCCTCGATCACGAGGGCCGCGACTCGAAGCTGAAGATCGTTCTGTGCGGGTCCGCGATCACGGCGATGCGTCAGCTCGAGGGGCCCGACGAGCCGCTCTACGCGAGACGCACCGCGCGGCTTCATCTGCGGCCCTTCACGGCGCGCGAGATCGGCGCGTTCGTTCCCGGCTACTCGGCCGCGGATCGCGCCCGCGGCTACGGGATCTTCGGCGGCCTGCCCGGCCATCTCGCGCTTCTCGAGCCGGACCTCGATCTCGCATCCAACGTCGTACGACACGTGCTCGACCCGTCCTCGCGCCTCTACGACGAGGCCCAACACATGCTGGATGCGTTCCTCGGCCAAGCGCAGGTTCACTACTCGATCCTCGGGGCCATCGCCGGTGGTCAGTCCACGTGGGGAGGCATCACGAAGGTCGTCGGCAAGAGCAGTGGCTCGCTCAGCCGGCCCATGGACTGGCTCCTGCAGATGGAGATCGTGCGCCGCGTCGTACCGATCACGGAGCAGGACCCATCGAAGACCCGGCGGGCGGTCTACCGCATCCGCGACCCCTACGTGACGTTCTGGCATCGCTTCGTGGCGCCTATCGTTCGCCGCGGGGGTACGTGGCTTGGCTCCCCTCGAGACCTTTACCAGGCGAGGATCTCACCGCACCTGGACAACTTCATGGGCCCCGTGTTCGAGGAGATCTGCCGGGGGGCCGTCCCAGCTCTACAGAACCTACCGCTCAAACCGTACGAGGTCGGCGAGTGGTGGGGCCCGGCTGGGCGGATCGACATCGTGGCCGTGGGAGAAGGCGGCGAGATCCTGGCCGGGGAGGCGAAGTGGGGGACCGTGGATCGACACGATCTCGCCACGCTCCGGCAGCGTGTGCACGCGTTGGTGAAGGAGTTGCAGCACCCCGTTCGCGTCCACCTCGCCCTCTTCTCGGGCCGCGGGATCGCCGATGCGGAAACCTTGCGAGCCGTCGAGAAGGGCGAGGTGCTGCACTTCGGGTTGGAGGACATGCTCGGCGACTGACGTGGGACGATGACGGCGGCGAACAGAAGAAGGGCCGCCACCAGCACGCCGGCGGCGACCCTTCGATACGTCATGGTCGACAGTCTATCCTGCGTCGGAGCTACTTCCCGCCGCCGCCGCGCGCTTCCTTGATGGAGGCCATCACGCCGTCGAGGTTGAACGAGGCCGGCTTCTGCCGGGCCGGGAAGTCGACGAAGGTCTTGAGCAGGCCCACGACGAGATCCTGGGCGGGGGCGAGCATGAACACCCGCTTGATCCACCAGCGCCGGTAGTTGTTGGAGTCGGTGTCCGCGCGCTCGAAGGGATCGCGGCGCAGGTTGTACAGCTTCGGAACCCGGAGCTTCACGAAGGGCTCCGACCACACGTCGAAGTAGTGCGCCCGCTGCTCCATGAAGACGGCCTTCCAGTCGTTGTAGCGAATCGCAACGAGCCCGCCGTCGTCGT
>JAUXCH010000271.1 GCA_030618975.1 Planctomycetia bacterium | reverse complement strand
GTAGCCGAGAGGGGCTGCCTTCCTTCCCGCCCACATGAGACGCCCACGATGGGCGGGACTATCGCCCCATGGGGTCCTGAAACCTCCGCGGGGCCCGACCGTCGTCCGTGCAGGCGCCCGTGGCCGCTCGCGCCCCCTGGAACCCCACGATGTCCGCGTCCTCCTCCCCGACCCCGTCCGCCGGCCGCAAACCCCGCGGATCCTGCCGGGTGGGGTGCGTCTTCGCGGCACTCCTCGTGCTGGCGGGCGGCCTGCCGCTCCTCACCGCGGCCGAGCCGGCGCGCGCGGTCGAGGCGTGCCCGATCGAGGCCGCGCGGGTCGAGGTCGCCCCGACCGTCCGGGGGCCCGCCGCCGTCCCCGCCCCCGTCGACCTCGGCGCCTACCCGGTCACGACCTCCGACTTCGCGGCGGCCGTCGAGCACACCGCGCGTCGGGTCGAGTGCTCGCCCGTCGCGTGCGGCTTCCCCCGCGCGAGGCCCCTCGACGAGACGGCGCTCGACTGGACCGCGCTCGAGCGGCGGGTGGTCCCGGTGACGTGGCGGACGAGGGAAGCCCCCCAGACGCTCGTGTTGCGGCCGCATCCCGTGGCGTGGGTCCACGGGAGTACGTGCGGTCTCGGGTGCCCGGAAGGTGTCCTCGCGCCCGACGCCCTGGCCGCGCGCTTCTAGACCCGGAGCGCGTCGCGCTACGCGTGGTTCTTCGCGCGCTCTCCGATGAGCGGGAGGGTGTGCGCCTCGTGATACACGGCGATGCGCTCGAGCTCCCTCAGGATCTCCTTCTTCTCCTCGCCCCAGAGGCGGTAGGCCATGTCCACGATGTCGGCAGCACCGAGGCCTTCGCCACCGAGGAACGTGCCGCCCATGCCGAGGAGGTAGTCGGGTAGCGAGTCGATGCGGTTCGCCGTCGCCCAGATGCGGCACCACGCTCGCGTCGTGGCCTCCAGGTCGTACCCGCCGCCGCCGAGGAGCAGGAGGTGGTGCGCGAAGTCCCGAATGCGCTCGGTGATCGTGACCATTCCGTTGTTGGTGAGCGCGAGGTTCGACAACGGGTCCGCGCGATGGGAGTCGGCCCCGACCACCGCGACCACGACCGTAGGCTGGAACGCCTTCACGGCAGGGACGATCACCCGGTCGAAGATCTTGCGGTACGCCTCGTCGTCCGTGCCCTTCGGCAGCGGGACGTTGAGGGTGTACCCACGTCCCGCATCCTCGCCGATCTCCGTCTCGAATCCCGACCACGGGTAGAGCGTCTTCCCGCTCTCGTGGAGGGATGCGACGAGCACCCGGTCGTCCTTGTAGTAGGCGCCCTGCACGCCGTTGCCGTGGTGGGCGTCGATGTCGACGTAGGCGACGCGGTACCCGCGGGCGAGCAGCATGTCGATGGCGATGATCACGTCGTCGAGGTAGCAGAAGCCCTCCGCTCGCGCGCGTCCCGCGTGGTGGAACCCGCCCGTGGGGTTGAACACGACGTTCGCGTTCTCCTCCGTGATGAGGTCTACGGCCGTGATCGTGGCGGAACAATAGAGCCTCACCCAGTCGAACAGACCGGGGAAGACGGGGCAGTCCTCCGTGCCGAGCCCGAACGCCTCGGACCCGGGGGGGAGATCACCGTCGCCCGCCGCCTCGATGGCATCGACGAAGGCGGGGTCGTGCGATTCGTAAAGCCGCTTCTTCGTGACGAGACGCGGCTCCTCGATGCGCATCCACGGCTCGTTGAGATAGCCGTGCTCGCGGATGAGGCGCAGCGTCGTCCGGGCCCGTCCGGGGTTGAAGGGGTGTTCGTCGCCGTAGGTGAAGTCGCCGGCGCGGCCGGAGTAGACGATGATGCTGTCCTTGGGACGCTCGACGTCTTCGCTGGGGAAGCGGACGGTGTAGACGTAGTTGCCCGCCTGGAAGGTCTTTCGCGCCGTAGGCCACGCGCGGTGCAGCAAGGCCATGGTGGCGGCGTTGTCCTGGATCACCTCGGCATAGACGCCGGAGAGGCCGCGGGAGTACGCGATGCGGTTCAGGTAGTTGGCGAGGAACGTGCCGATGCCGTGCTGCCGGTAGTCGGCGTGGACGAGGATGTCGAACTCGCCCATGTTGTTGGCCGGATAGTACATGTACCGGCCTTCCGCGACGATCTGCGGATTCTCGCGCGGTCCGACCAGGCCGACGATGGCCATGTCGCGGCTGTAGTCCACGGCGGCGAGCTTTTGCGCCATCGCGTTCGAGATGTACTTGATGGTGCCGTGGTAGCGCAGCCGGATGGACTCGGCCGGGAGCGAGTAGAAGAGACGCTGCAATCGGCGTGCATCCGACGGCTTCACGGGGCGAAAGAAGACCTTCGTGCCGTCCTTGAAGGTGTGCCAGAACTCGTACTGGTGCGGGTACACGCACCCCTTCTCCGGTGCGATCGTCTGATCCGCCCCTACGTACCGGTGGAGTTTCGCATCCTCCAACAGCTGCGCCCGGAACTTGGGGTGGGCAATCGAGATCAGGGCGATCGCGCGTTCGCGGATGGACAGTCCGCGCAGGTTCACGACGCCGTACTCCGTGACCACGTAGTCGACACGGGCGCGATCGAAGGCCACGCCTCGGACGGCGGAGCGCGCTACGATGCGCGAGCGGCTGCCGTCCGTCGTGGTGGAGGGCAGGGCAAGGATCGAGAATCCGCCCTTCGATCGCCGCGCCCCGTTCAGGAAGTCCATGCTCGAAGGCAGGCTGCTCATCTGGAACGCGTGCTCGGTGTCGGCCAGCGGGAGCCCGGTGAGCTCCATCTCCTGGATGCTGAGCACCGCGACCATGCGATCGTTGCGACAGATGACGTACGGGTCGTTGACCTGGTCGATCGGCAACAGCTCGACGTAGGGGTTGTTGTCGACCCATTCGTAGAGCGCCTTGGAGCCCAGCACCATCGTGGCGATCGCGCGGCCCTCGTGGAGGGTCTTCAGCCGGTTCGTCACGGCCCGCGACCGGATGAGGCGCAGGATGTCGTCCGTGAGGATGTCGGTGTGGATCCCGAGGTCCTTCTTGGTGTCCAGGTGGCGCATCGTGGCGGCACTGATGGACCCGCAGTCGAAGTGCAGGGTCATGCCGTCCTCGATGAGCCCGGCGATGTGACGCCCGATGGTCAGGGCCACCGGATCCAGCGGCGGGGACGGCATCTCGATGGGGGGCGTGCGGCCCTCCACCAGCCAGTCGATCGAGTCCGCCGGCACGAGCGTGTCGCCCACCGTCACGGGGGCGTCCTCGTTGACCTGCGCGATGACCAGGTCGGCGTTCTCCACCGCCGCCTTGGTCGCGTCCACCGACAGACCCAGACTGCACAGTCCCAGCTCGTCGGGAGGCGAGACCTGGATCAGCGCCACGTCGATCGGTATCACGCCGCTGTGAATCGCCGAAGGCAACTCGCTCAGCCGCATCGGCGTGTGGTCCGCGGTCGTCCCGGTCTGCCCCACGTAGAGGGTGTTGTAGCGGAAATGATCGGCCATCTCGGGCGTGGCGAAGTCGAGTTGCTTTCGCGCGGCTGCGAGGTGGAGGATCTGGATGTCCCAGAACTCGGCGGCCATCGCCGCGAGGGTTTCGGTCAGAAGCACCGGCTCCGCGGCTCCCGACCCGACGAACACCGTGCTCCCGTTCTGGATGTGGGTCAGCGCCTCGCGTGCCGTGACGACCTTGGGCGCGTACGCTGTCTGCCACGGGGTCGGTGTCATGCCGGTCGGCTCCCTCCGGTCGAGGGCGTACTGTCGATCCGCCGCGCCTCCGTGTCAAACGGGTCGTCGGTTCCGTTGTCCCCAGTGAACAGGAGGACGAGTCCAGCGGCGACTGTCACGGGCTCTTCGGCTGTCGCCTCCCGCGGCGGCGGACCAGGTCGGCCGAGCGGTCGTCGGGGACGCCGTAGCGGCGGAGGATCGTCTTCTCCCGTTCGGCCGCCGCCGCGCGATCGAGAACGACGCAACTGCGGTCGGAGGCCTCGAAGACCACGAACTCCTCCCGCGTCCCGTCCACGATGCGGACGAGCTCGGCGAGGTCTCGCACGCGGCGGCCCTGGACTCGGAGGACGCGCACGCTCTCGAGGTCGTGGTAGCCGCGGTTCACCTTGTCGGCGAGCACCTTCTGGAGGACGACCACCTCCTAGGAGCGGGACGTGCGTACGCCGTAGTCGTAGAGGGAGACGAGCGCGTCCGGCGCGCGCCGCGTCCAATCCTCGCCCCAGGTTTCGAGCCAGGCCCGCGTGAGCGGCACGCAGAGGAGACCGCCGTACACGAACCACGTGGGGCGGCGATCGGGGGCTTGCTCGCGGACGAGGGGGCGTTGCGGCTGGAGCGTGACGCGGCGCGTGAAGCGCTTCTCCTCGCGGAAGATGCGGAGGGGGATCTCCTCGCCGACGAAGTGCTGGGACGCCACGTAGGGAAACTCGATCCGGGAGCCGGAGCCGAAGGCCACCGTGCCGTCGGACGCGACCGGTTCCCCGTCGATGGCGAGCAGGACGTCGTCGGGCTGCAGGACGCGCCAGCAGGACCCCTCGTAGTGGACGTGCGTGACGCGGACGCCTCGGCGCGACCTCGGGAGGCCGAGGTACTTGCGGTGGGCGCTGGACTCCAGGTTCTGGACCGTGAGCCCCAGGTCGGGGAAGCCGACGTACGGCGGGTTCTCGACGTCCTGGAGGAAGTGCAGGACGACCGGTGCGGGAATCACGTAGCCGATGTTCTCGGCCTCGTCGAGCGCCTGGAAGGCGATGCCCGCGAGCTTGCCGTCCTTGACGACCGGGCCGCCGCTGTTTCCGGAGTTCACGGCGGCGTCGATCTGCACGGTGAGGAGGTCGCGTTCGTTCTGCGCGTAGGTCGTGAGCTCGATGCGCGAGACCACCCCCTCCGTGACGGAGAGTCGTTCGCCTCCGATGGGGAACCCGAGCACGGTCACGGGATCGCCGAGCGAGGGCAACTCTCCCACGGGGATTGCCTTTGCGCCCTGGAAGAAGGAACGGTCGTCGACGGAGAGCAGGGCGAGGTCGCACTCCTCGCCGTAGCCCGCCACCTCGGCGACCCTCTTCCGGTCTTGGCCGTAGCGGCGAACCTCGATGAACGTCGCGTCCTCCACGACGTGCGCGTTGGTGAGGATGCGGAGTCCTCCAGGCGTGTCCACGATCGCGCCCGAACCCGTGGCCGAGGAGGCTCCGATCGTCTGCCACGGCTGCTCGTAGTCGGGCGGATCGGAGACGGTCATCACCTTGACGACCGAGCGTCTCACCTTCGCGAGGGGATCGGCGGCTGCGCCCATTGCGCGCGAGTATACGGCTCCGGACCGGACCCACCGCCTACCGAGTCCCCACGCGTCGATTCGTGAGGGCGAATGTCGTCGCTGGAGGCCGACCCGGATCTCTGCGTACCGCTAATCGGCCGGCTCGAGCGTGAGCACCGGCTCCTCCACGCCGACCTCGACGTGCCCACGACGGGCGGCATATCGACGCCGGTCCTTCGTCCAGCCCTCACACTCCACTTCGCAGGTCGAGGTGGGGATGCCACGTACCTCGAATCGGCCTCCGTGAAACACCCGCCCTCGGAGGGGTGTCGGCGTCCGCTTCTCGCCCGCCGGCGTCACGTGCACACGAACCGACCACGGCACGACGGCTTCGGGGATCTCGACGCGGCCGCGCAGGAAACCGCCCTTGCGCAACGTGACCTCGAGCGATGTCGCCTCACCGGATCGAACGGTCACGTCGTCGACGGCGGCGAAGCCTTCCCGGCCGTAGGCGACCTCGAGGCGATAGGTCCCCACCGCCCAAGGACCGACATCGAACCGGCCGTCGGCGTCGGTTGCCACGGGCGCCGCGAAGACGTGCGGGAGGAGGCGCATGGCGTTGTGAACGTAGCCTTCGGGCGCGGTGGGTCGGTAGTCGACCGCGCCGTCCACGCTGAGGCGGACGAGCGCACCGGCCACGGGATGCCCGCCCTCGTCCACCACCTGCCCCGCGAGCGTTCCGGCGTCGGCGACGCGCAGCGTCAGGACCTCCCCGGCGTACCGCCCCGACAGCATGCAGACCCCGATGCGTCCGTCCGCGGTGCGGGCCCGATACCCTGCGAGGGTCGGGCGCACGCCCACGTCGAACACGTCGAACCCACAGCGCCCGTCGGCGTCCGTGGTGGTCGCGTCCAGCGCCACCCCGTCGTCCCCGCCGTACTGCACCTGGGCGCCGGCAAGCGGCTCGCCTCCCCCGCCGAGGACGTCGAGTCGGACCCGGATCGGCGCATCGGCCTCGAACAGACGCAGCACGAGGAGGTCGGGGATGTGCGGCTCGATGGGTTCGCCGGGTCGCATGGGACGCGCGAGCAGGGGATTCTGGTAGGCGAGGCCCGGGGCCTGGACGTGGACCTGAAGGGTCGCGTCCTCGAGGTCCAGCGGCAGCGAGAAGGAGCCGTCCGGGCGGCTTTCCGTCTCGCCGAGTACGGAGGACCCGACCATGGAAGGCGTGAGCCAGATGTGGGCACCGGATACCGGGCTCTCGTCCTGGTTCCGGAGCACCTTCCCGCGGAGCGTCTTCCTCGCCTTCAGCACGACCTCGACGGTCACGGTGCGCTTCGCCTGTACGACGATCGGCGGCGTGTTCTTGCCGACGAGTCTCGAGGTCTGGGCCTTGAAGTCCATGGGAACGAGGGGCAGGTGCTCCACGAGGGCGTGCCCCCCTTCGTCCGTCACGATCGGCCAATGGGGCAGGCGCCACCGGGCGCACGTGATCCGCGCTCCCGGAACCGGACGCCCGTCCTCGTCCACGGCGTGGACCGCAACCGAGCCTCCGACATCGAGCACGAGGTCCGTCCGCGCGCCAGGCAGGGCGGCTACGTGGGTCCGCGCGAAGTCGGATCGTAGCCATGTCGTTCTG
>JAUXCH010000637.1 GCA_030618975.1 Planctomycetia bacterium | reverse complement strand
CATGGCCACCCCCTCGTCGAACCACTGCTCCAGGCGCCGCCGGCGCCTCCCGGGCGGCAGGAGGTGGATCCCGTAGCGGATCTCTCCCAGGATGATGGGGTCGACGGCGATCTCGGGTTCGTTCTGCCTCAGCCAGGCAACCACCTTGGCGCTCGGCGCCGGCTTGGTGGCTTCGCTGAGTACGTTGGCATCGACCAGGTACCTCACAACGTGTCCGTCGATTCGGATGGAACAGCGACGAAGTACCCCTTCTCAGGGCAGGTCAGCAGCCAGTCGATCAGTCCTGCGTTGTCGTGGGAGGTGCAGCGCACGAGGTGGTACACGCCGCGCTCGACGCGCTCGATCTCGAACTGCTGCCCCGGTTCGATGCCGTCCTGCCGCCGAAACTCGGCGGGGAGGACGATCTGACCCTTGGTTGAAACCGTGGTCCGCATGGGAGGTAAGATAACGTCTTACCTCCTGTGCGTCAACCCGAGGCGGGAAACGAGGATCCGTTCCCTGTAGCCCGGGAAGGCTGCGTCAGGCCTGGCGCCGGTCCCAGGGGGGGGCGCCAGGCGCCGCCTGCCGTCCGCCGAGCACGCGAGACGGTCTGATCGTCGGCGTCGGACACCTCGCCCCAGAGCCTGCGCGGCGTCTCGCGGTGCATCCGGTCGAGGCCTTCGCACCCCTTCGTGAAGGCGCAGCGTCGGATCTCGTCAGTGCGTCCGGGTTTCGTCTTCAACCACCCGTCCGGGTCGGCGAGAGACTGCCGGACCGAGGCGGGCGGCATCGGTACGGGTTGCACGGCCGTGGCGGCGGCCTACCCTCCTTGGCATCCACCGCGGCGAGGCACGACGACACGATGAGCACCGACCCCACGGCCATCCGGCTGGACGTTGCCGAGAACCTGCTGACGATCGACTGGTCCGACGGACACGTGAGCACGTACGACGGCGCCTACTTGAGGTGGGTCTGCCCGTGCGCCAAGTGCAGGGGCCACGCGCCGGGCGAGGTCGAACCGCCCGCGTGGGACGACGTGAAGGAGGTCCGCGCGCGCGGTGCCTCGGGCGTGGGCACGTACGCGCTCGGCCTCGAGTTCACCGATGGGCACGACTCGGGGATCTACTCCTTCGACTGGCTCCGCGAGGTGTGCCCCGCCGACGAGGACGGCCTCGACGAGAGAGGCCGTCCCGTCTAGTCGCTGGACCCGGTACGGGGCCGGTTCCCTACGTCCGTCCGCGATCGACGACGGCGTTCCCGGAAGTTGGGCATCCCAATGCCGAACATTGGTACCGGGTGTTGATCCTTAACATTGGTAGCGGGTGTCGGCTAGCCGGTGATCGTGGGGGCGCCGCCCAGGGCTACGCCCGCGCTCGACTTGTCGAAGCGCACGTAGTCCCACTCGAAGGGGTTGCCGTGGATGCCCTTGGCGGGCGGCGCGATCCAGTTGGCGATCTGCCCCAGGCCCAGCACGGGCGTCATGAGGCTCTTGACGAAGTCGAGATCTTCGCGCGTGGGAAGCCAGTCGGCCTGTTTCGCGTTCCAGGTCTCGTCGGAGATCGGGTTGCCCTCCGGGTCGAAGTGTCGCCCGGAGTAGATGCCGACGTCGCGGTGGAAGCGCCGGCTCGGGAGCGTGAAGCGTTCGGGGCGGCCGCTCTTCTCGAGGATGCGGTTCCAGCGCTGCACGACGAACTCGCAGTCGGCGACGTAGTCGTCGCGGAGGACCTCGTTCATGGCGTTGCGGAGCGGGACCTGCTCGGTCGAGAGCCCCGCGTCGGTCGGTACGGGCAGGTCGTAGCTCTGGTCCAACGCGACGTGGTCCTCGAAGCGGGTCTCCTCCTTGTGGCGGCCCTTGAGGCCGGCCGCGAAGTACGACGCGGCGTTGCTCGAGCGCTCGCCGCCGAAGAGGTCCACGGAGGAGGAGAACCAGCGATTCAGGTACTTCTGGACGGTCCCGAGGTCGATGACGCCCTCGGCGCGTACCTGGCCGGGGGCGTCGATGCCCTTCTCGTTCATGACCTCGACGGTGCGCTGGATGACGCGTCCGACGCCCGTCTCGCCGACGAACATGTGGTGCGCCTCTTCGGTCAGCATGAAACGCGTCGTGCGGGACAGCGGGTCGAAGCCCGACTCGGCCAGTGCCAGCAGCTGCCACTTGCCGTCGCGGTCGGTGAACGTGGTGAACATGTAGAAGGACAGCCAGTCCTGGATCGGCTCGTTGAAGGTGCCGAGGATGCGCGGGGAGTCCGGGTCGCCGGAGCGGCGCCTGAGCATCTCCTCGGCCTCCTCGCGGCCGTCGCGCCCGAAGAACGTGTGGAGCAGGTAGACCATCGCCCACAGGTGTCGCCCTTCCTCCACGTTGACCTGGAAGAGGTTGCGCAGGTCGTAGAGGCTGGGAGCGGTGTGGCCCAGGAGGCGCTGCTGCTCGACGCTCGCGGGTTCCGTGTCGCCCTGGGTCACGATGATGCGCCGCAAGGCGTTCCGGTGCTCGCCGGGCACCTGCTGGAAGGCGGGGCTCCCCGCGAAGTCCCCGCCGGGAATCCGGCGGTCCGCGACCGGGTCGGCGAGGAAGATGCCCCAGCGGTAGTCGGGCATCTTCACGTGCTCGAAGTGGGCCCAGCCGTCGCGGCCGACGTCCACGGCGGTCCGGAGGTAGATCTCGTCGGCCTGGAAGCCCTCGGGCCCCATCTCGAGCCACCACGCCTGGAAGCCGGGCTGCCACGCCTCGAGGGCGCGCTGGAGCCGGCGGTCGTCGCCGAGCCCGATGTTGTTGGGGATCCGTGCGTTCAGGTCGACTTTCGTCATCGCGTGTCGTGCCTCCTGGTTCCATGGTCCCAGACGAGGGAGGGCGCGAGCACCGTCACGTCCGGCGGAAGTCGAACTCCGGTCGCTCGGGGCGTCCGTAGAGGGTCAGCGCGCCGCGCTCGCCGACCGCGTTGGGCCGCTGGAAGATCCAGTTCTGCCACGCGGTGAGGCGCCCGAAGATCTTCGTCTCCATCGTCTCGGGACCGGCGAAGCGCAGGTTGGCCTCCATGCCGGTCAAGGCGTCCGGACTGAGGCTCAGGCGCTCCTCGATGGCGATCCGGATCTCGTCCTCCCAGTCGATGTCGTCCGGCGCGAGCGTGACGAGCCCCGCGGCTTCCGCCTCCTGGGCGTCGAAGGAGCCGTCGTGCGCCAGCACGGCTTCGACCGTCTCCGGGGTGCGCAGAAACCTCGTCTCGAGGCGGGTGAGCCCGTTCGGCATGGGGTAGGGGCCGGCGTTCGCGGGCGACAACTGGACGGCGGTCGGGCGGTCGGGGTCGTCGAGCATGTACGTCCGGTCGGCCGCGAGCGCGAGCTCGAAGAGCGTGCCGGCGAAGCAGGACCCCGGCTCCACCAGGGCGAAAAGACTCTTGGCGGTCAGGTCGAGCCGCTTGAGCGTCCGCTTCCAGGTCGCGAGGATCTCGTAGACGAACCAGTCGTCGGCGTGGGCGAGCAGGAAGGCGTCGTGGGCGAGCGCGGCCTCCGGATCGCCGTCGGCGTGCAGCAGGACCAGCCCGACCTCCGGCCGGTTGAACCGCAGGTCGAGGAGGACGTCGTCGAGCTCGCGCGCGACGCGGAGGCTCCAGAGGTCGTTCGCCGCGGCGCGCGCAGCGTCCGGGTCGGCCGGGGGCGGGGCCTCGGGCCCCTG
>JAUXCH010000084.1 GCA_030618975.1 Planctomycetia bacterium | reverse complement strand
CTCTTGGCGGGGCTACGCCCCGCGACCTGAACGGTCGCCGACAGCCCCCACCGGGGCGAGCCACCCACGAAGACACCCTGCGCGGGACCGTCGGCCCCAACCCCGATGCTGTGCGTCAACGCAACACCAGCAACCGGGAGAACGCAGGGTGCAGGTCAAGACTATCCTGAATCAGATCCAGAGGTACCGCCGATTTGTCTACGGAGAGGCGAAGTTCGTGGACACGGAGAAGGGCCGTGTCATCGAGGTGGCGATCAGGCCTCGAGCGAACAGCCGCGCGGTGTGCTCCGGCTGCGGTCAGCCGGCACCCGGCTACGACATGCTCGACGTCCGTCGCTTCGACTTCGTCCCGCTCTGGGGCATCCTGGTGTTCCTCGTCTACGCCAAGCGGCGCCTGGACTGTCCACGGTGCGGCGTCAAGGTCGAGGAGGTGCCCTGGGCCACGGGGAAGAACCACCTCACCACGACCTACGCCTGGTTCCTGGCCACCTGGGCCAAGCGGATGACGTGGACGGATGTGGCACGAGCGTTCCGCACGAGTTGGGATTCGGTGTTTCGGGCCGTGGAGATGGCCGTGGAGTGGGGTTTGGCCCACCGGGACCTGACGAACGTGAAGTCCATCGGCGTCGACGAGATCTCCCTTCGTCGCGGCCATCGCTACGTGACACTCGTCTACCAGATTGACGAGGGTTGTCGGCGGCTGCTGTGGATGGGGGAGCACCGCCGGGTCAAGACGCTGCTGAGCTTCTTCCGTTGGTTCGGCCACGAGCGCAGGATGCAGCTTCGCTTCGTGTGCAGCGACATGTGGAAACCGTACATGAAGGTGATCGGGAGGCGGGTCTCTCACGCAGTCCACGTGCTCGATCGCTTCCACATCGTGGCCCACATGAACAAGGCCATCGACAAGATCCGTGCAGACGAAGCACGGCAGATGAAGAAGGACGGCTACGAACCGCTGCTCAAGAACAGCCGGTGGTGTCTGCTCAAGCGCAAGAACCGCACCAAGAAGCAGGAGATGAAGCTGGCCGAGTTGCTGCAGTACAACCTGAAGTGTGTCCGTGCCCACCTGCTCACGGGAGACTTCCAGGGGTTCTGGGACTACGTCTCGCCCGCCTGGGCGGGCAAGTTCATGGACCGATGGTGCACGAGAACCATGCGCTCGCAACTCGAGCCGATGAAGAAGGTGGCGAAGATGCTACGCAACCATCGCGAGCTCATTCTGAACTGGTTCCGCGCCAAGGGCAGCCTCTCCTCCGCTGCAGTAGAGGGCATGAACGGCAAGGCGAAAGTGACCACCAGAAGATCGTACGGCTTCCGCGGCTTCAGAAAGGCCTCTGTAGCCCTCTATCACACGCTGGGCGATCTTCCCGAGCCGGAACTCACCCACAGATTCTGCTGAGGAGGCGAAATTCTGTTCATCTCCCATGAACATCCCCGCGTCTTCAGGGGTCATGAGCGTGAGATCGTCCATCACGAGCTCATCGTAGCCGTTCGGCATCCAGTCCGTCGGCATCTCGTGATCCACCCCATCGATTCGAGGCCAAACGTCGACCCGGTTCGCGTCGAAGTGATGCTGCCGATAGAGATTCGCGCCGCGGCCTCGGGCGGCGACCATCGCGTGCGGGTCGCGCCAGAATTCGTTACACAAATCCCGAGAATGCTGCTCGTGATAGAAGGTGAAGTAGGTCATCGAAGCTACCCCAGGGGTGCTTCCTCATTGGTTCTTCGTCATTTGACTCCGAGGCATTGCGATGTTGCGTCAGGAAACTACTACGGTTTGTCGGTGATCGCTCGGCGACTACGCGTGAGACCGCCGAACGGGCAGCGACGATCCGTCACTTGGGTACGGTCAATACCTGGCTCAGCACGGGTTCCTCGGCCTGGCTGGTGGCCCCGATCCGGCTGAGGATCCGCGCGATCGCGAACCCGCGCAGGGCAGGTAGCTGGAGCTCGCCCTCTTCGACCATGAAGACGGTGTTCTTCACCTCGATGCTGTGGAGGCACTCGAACATCTTGCCCTGGCCCTCGAGCGAGGCCCGGAACGCGTCTGAGCGGAACATCTGCTCAACCGCGATCCGGTTGACGCCGGCCAGCACCACGGCCCCGTGGTACTGCTGCTTGGCCGGATGGTCGTGCGATACGCCGACGGACGGCCAGACGCTCTCGTCGTAGGGGGCGAACATCGCGGTCTTTGCCTCCACGATGTCGTCGCTACCGGTGATCGCGGCGACGAGGTCCTGCTCGACGAATTCAGCGAAATCGTCCGGGGTCACGTCGTCTCGACGCCGGAGCAGTGCAATGACGCGCGTTTCCGGCCGCTCGAGGTCCGCAGTGGCAGACGGCAACTCATCGCGGTGCCAGAGCGAGCCGTTTGGCTGAGTCATGTATGCGAGGCCGCGCCTCAGGAAGTTCTGTTCGTCCTTCAGAACGGAGTCCATCACCGGCGTCGGCGCAAGAGCCGACGGATCCAGGAACGTCGCCTCCACGATGCCGTCCGGCCTCCAGCCCTCCGGGAAGCGGGTCTGCACGTTCTCCGGCTGAGGCCAGCACCCGATGCGCTCGATGTCGAGCATGTGCGTTCTGTACTGGTGGGTTCCTCCAGTGCGGGCCACCAGGTTTGCATGGGGGGTGGTCCAGTAATCCAAGGCCAACTCGCGCGGAAGCTCGTTCCGCCCGGAGATCAGGTAGTAGAGTGAGATCTGGCCGGTGGTTCCAACGTATGTCGTGGTCGGGTACGTCATTGCGGTTGCTCCTGCATTGCTTGGGTCCGAGGATCGCGAGCCTGCATCACGCTAGGAGGTCAGTAGGTCACCTTGTAGATGCGCCCCGTACTCGTGCCGGCAATGTACGCGGTCTTGTCGGAGACGGCTATCGAGGCGCGCGCCCAGGACAGCGGCTTGTCAAACGCAATGGGCCCGGTAGCAAACTCCATCCCGTCTGCTACTACGTGCGACCTTCCGCTAGACAAGTCGATGGCCAGCAACTTGCCGGCTCCGGCTTCTACGACATACAACTGACCGTTCGCGATCGTCAGCCCTTGGGGCGCGTTGAGTCCATGCTTGATGACACGGGGAGCGATGATCTCGCCATCCTCGAGGACTTGAAGGACTCTGCCACCCAAGTCCTCGCTCACGTAGAGGTCGCCATCGGCGTACGCCAGCCCGAACGGCTGCTTCAGGTTCTTGGCGATGGTGGTGGGCTTGTCCGGAGCCTGGGGAGAGAAGCGGGTGACCGAGCCCGCGAGGTCGCAGAACACAATGTCATCACCCAGAGAGATCGCATTGGTCGGCGCCTTGAACTTGTCGAAGTTGACCACCATTGCGTCCTTCTCAGGATCCCATATCTTGATGAAGTTCCCGGACCAACTCGAGGCGACCAACTGCTTACCGTGGTTGCTGACGGTCAGCATCCAGCCCACATCAGTGGCCATCGTTACGTCTCTCACCGCGCTGATGGCCTTTCCGCTGTTGGGGTCGAACTTGCGAATGGCGAAGAGGTCGACCACCATCAGGTTGGTTCTCCCTTGCGCCTCGACAAGCGCAACGCCTCCGGGAAGGCCGAGCCCGCCTTGAACCACCACGCGTTGTGTGTTCTTTCCAGTGACCTCCCACAGGTAGCCATCACCGGAACTCGAGGCGAAAAGCCGGTCGTCGGGCGAGAAGCAGAAGTTGTCAGTCGCCGGGTAGGGCAGTTGCGCTACCAGCTCGAGGGTGCCGGTCTCCATGTCCACTTTGGAGATGGTGCCCTCCTTGGTGTTCATCACATGCAGTTCGCCCCTGCTATTGAACTTCACAGCGGATGGGATACCGACCTTGCTCGCCACCGCCTCTGTCGTACCGGTTTCGGTGTCGATGCGGATCACCTCGCCGGTCACCCAACTAGACCCGTATAGCTTTCCGTCGGGTCCAAAGGCCATGGCATTGGACATTCTCTTGCCCTGGTCGCAGATCATGCGCGGCTCGCGCTTCCCGTCCGGATCGACTTCCCATAGATGTGAGTCGACGAAGAGCCCGCTGACAAACACTCGGCCCTCCTTCGAGACGGCGATGCCGTCATTGCCCGGCTTGACCTTGCCTGCGATGCCCATCTCTCCGCTTGCCAAACGGCGTCCAACCTCGCCCTTGACGATGTAGTTCAAGTACAACCGGCCATCGGGATGAAAGGCGATATCGTCTGAACCATGAGATCCGTTGATCTTCTGGATCTCGCCGGATTCGGGATCGACGATGAAGGCCGCATCCGACCAGACGCTGCCCTGGTAGATCATGTTGTCAGGGCCCCAGGCAATCCCGTTGGTGCCGCGAAAAGAACAGCCCTCTACGAGAATCTCGACCTTGCCGTTGGATCGCATCATTGCAGTCCTCTCACTGGCTGGATTCCTGCTTGTACCGTCGCATGCTGCAAGGACATGCAGCATCTGATCAGGCAACTGATTCGTTTCATGTCGACTCCTCCTGATGTGGCTGAGCGGGGTGCAACGGAACAACCCTACTTGGACGACGCCTGAAAAGGCGCGGACATCGATGCATCGAGCGCGGCGCGGCGAACCCGGCTGGCTTCGATCCACTCGTCAGTCTTGAACAGGTTCTCATACGCTTTCATCGAGGGATAACGTGTCATGAGGAAGTGGTCCCACAACTCTTCGGAAACGACCGGCAGTTCGCAATCAACGGACAGGAGTATCTCACCGCCGGCACTCTTGATCAGCGGAGCGATTGCCTGCCCGTACTCCTGGTAGGTCTGCCGGCCACTTGGTGTCTTGAAGCGCAAGAACTCGCCGATGATGACATCGTCCTTGCCGAGGGTCAGCACTGTCTCATTGTCGTGAACCCGCTGAATCGTCAGCGACGCCGGAAGTAGTTGCTTTCCATCAACCAATGAGTACAGGTGGCGCTGGTAGGTGCCTGCCACACGATCCGGTATCATGGCCTGGTAGGCCTCGCTCGCATTTGCGACAGCGTAGGAAGCGCGTCGCCGGTAGACAGGGGCGGCAATCTCGTCCCAGGAGTTGTCGAATCCGTAGGCCTCATCGAGGTCGTGGATCGCTGGACCGGCGAACAGCTGCCACGCCCCTTCTTTCGCTTGTTCCCTCTGGGCCACCAGACCGTACTTCATGTAGGACGTCGGGTCGCGATCAGGTCGCCAGCGGACAAAATTCAATAGAATGATGGGGCCCGGATCAGGCATGGTGTCGAGTACTTCAAGCACTTCCTTCGACACCTGGGTCTTGACGAGGTGTTGCTCGAACGTCTTCGCCGGGCCCTTTGGGATCAGGAGTTTGGAACGGTCACTATCTGATTCCTGAGCGCCAAGCGGACAGACGTAGAGCAGGAACGTCAGGGCTGTGACGGCAACCGCAATGTATTGTGCGTGCATTCTCTGGTTCCCTTCATTCGTGGCGTAAAGAGTGACTTGATCACTCTCATGGTCTCGTTCCGGGGTGCGACCTTCGTTCTGCAAGTCGTTTCCCTGCCCCGTACCCAGGGGGAGTTGATACTCCGGACGGATCGGAATCCTCACGAGTTCCGATGATCCCACTCGAGGTTCAGGCGACCGCGCCTCCAGCACATGAGGCGGCCTGCATCGTACGAAGTGCCAAACAAGAAGACTCTCCACAGTTCATGTGGGTCAGGGGAAGTACCCCGAAGGGGAAGTGTCCCGAACTGGCGTCATCCTGGGTACTGGCATCATTGACAGGAGAGGACTGGCCAATGTGGAAGCCCAGTCGAGCGGCCCGAGGCGGGCCGTTCTCGCAGACGGCCCCGCCGCACCGCTCCAAGCTCCAGCAGCCCCTCGCCGCGGCGGGCATCACGAGCACGCGCGCCTCGGAGGCGGAGAGCCCGAGCACGGGGGCGAGGCCGACGAGCCACACGTCGCGCCGACCGTGGTGCCGACCGTCCAGGTCCTGCCGCAGCCGCTCGAGGGCCGTCTTCCGGCGGCCACCTCCTCCCGCCTGGCCCTGCGCGCGGACGAACGCTACCGCATGCGCGAGACGTTGCGGGTCACGCCCCCGAGCCACGCCGGGCCGGCCAGGCGGGGCGGACGGCCGAGAGCTGCCAGCCACGTCTGCTGGGCGAGATCGTCGGCGTCGGCGTCGTCGCGGGAGGAGGAGGAGGGTTCCATGCAGGAGGGTTGCCGACGTGGGCCGAAGTGTTGTCGATCCGACGGAAATCATCGGGGTCCGGGGCCACGGGTGTCAAGGCGGCGATCGGTTAGGATCCGCGTCCGGTACGCTCGGGGAGGAGCAGGTTCATGCTGATCGCGGCGATCGTCGTCATCGCGCACGTGGCCGGCGTCGTCAGCGCCGTCCACGCGATCATGGACACGCGCACGGCGCAGGGCGCGATCGCGTGGTCGGTCTGCCTGCTGGTGTTCCCCTTCCTGGCGGTGCCCGCCTACTGGATCCTGGGCCGCCGTAAGTTCAAGGGCTACAAGGAAGCCTGGCTGGAACAGGCCGACAGCATGGCCCACGTGGTCGAGAGGATCCGGACCCGCATGGAGCCCGGCTTCGTGGTGTCTCCCGAGCGGATCCCGGACTACGAGGCGCTCAAGGGGCTCGCTCACTGGCCGCTCTCGAAGGGCAACCGCATCGACCTCCTCGTCGACGGCGAGGCGACGTTCGACAGCATCCTCGAGGGGATCGAGGTGGCCGAGCACTACGTGCTCGTGCAGTTCTACATCGTCCGCGACGACGGGCTGGGCCGCCGGCTGATGGACAAGCTGGTGGAGAAGGCAGAGGCGGGCGTCGTCGTGCGCTTCGTCTACGACGAGATGGGCAGCAAGGGCCTGCCGTCGGCGTACAAGAACCGGCTCCGGGAGGCGGGGGGCAGGATGGCCGCCTTCAACACCACCCAGGGCGCCGACAACCGCTTCCAGCTCAACTTCCGGAACCACCGCAAGATCGTCGTGGTCGACGGCAAGGTGGCGTGGGTCGGCGGGCACAACGTCGGCGACGAGTACCTCGGTCTCGACCCCGAGATCGGACCGTGGCGGGACACGCACGTTCGGATCGAGGGACCGGCTGCGCTGGGCGCCCAGATGCCCTTTCTCGTGGACTGGTACTGGGCCACGCGCGAGGTCCTGGAGCTCGACGGGCAGCCGACGGAGTCGACCGCCGACCAGCACGCGCTGCTTCTCTCCACGGGGCCGGCGGACGACCTCGAGACGGCCAAGCTGTTCTTCATCCACGCCATCAACGCCGCGAGGAACCGGGTCTGGATCGCCACGCCCTACTTCACCCCGGATCCCGCCGTGATGGCGGCGCTCCAGCTGGCCGCCCTGCGCGGCCTGGACGTCCGCGTCATCACGCCCAAGAAGAACGACAGCACGCTCGTGCAACTGTCCTCGTACTGGTTCATCCAGGAGCTGGACGGGCTCGGCATCCGCTTCTTCCAGTACCGCGAGGGCTTCATGCACCAGAAGGTGATGCTCGTCGACGACAAGCTGTCGTGCGTCGGCACGCACAACTTCGACAGCCGTTCCTTCGTGCTGAACTTCGAGGTCACGGCGGTCGTGCACGACGAGGCCTTCGCGGGCCGACTCGAGTCGATGTTCGAGAAGGACTTCGAACGCTCCGACCCCCTGGATCCAGCCACCCTGGCGAAGAAGCCGTTCTGGCACCGTTTTGCCGTCCGGTTGGCCCGCCTGAGCGCGCCCATCCAGTAGACTCGGCCGCGTACCCGGCGACCGCCCTGGAGGTGAATCGTGAGCCCCATCCAGATCCTGATGGACGAGCACCGGCTGATCGAGCGGATGATCCAGTCTCTCTCGGTCTACGCGCGCCGCGTGCAGGGCGGCGAGGACCTGCCCCGGTCGGACCTCGACGGGTTCGTCCGGTTCCTCCGGGAGTTCGCTGACGCGCACCACCACGGCAAGGAGGAGGACATCCTCTTCCTGGCCATGACCGAGCAGGGCATGCCGAAAGACCAGGGGCCGCTCGGCGTCATGCTCGCCGAGCACGAGGAAGGGCGCCGGTACACGGCGGCGCTGGCGGACCTGGCTGCCGGGGACGGCGCCTGGGAGGACGCGGACCGGAAGCAGGTCGGTTGGGCGGCCAACAGCTACGCTTCCCTGCTCCTGGCCCACATCCAGAAGGAGGACCAGGTTCTCTACCCCATGGCCGACTCGATGCTGCCCGAGGGCGTCTGGCAGGGAATCGAGCAGGCCTTCGAGACCTTCGCGGCCGACGCTGACCACGCGGCCCGGAGCGAGGAGCTGCGCGGCGTGGCCGCCACGCTGACCGAACGCTACGTCTGAGGGGCAGCGACTGCTCGTTCCACTACCGGTCGTACTCGCTGTAGGGCGGGTAGGCGCCGAGTTCCTCGGTGGGTCGGCTCTTGAACCGCTTGAGGACCCAGTTCCACGTGGTGGGGTACTTGCGGAGCACCTCCTCGACGATCGCGTTGAGACGGGTCGTGATCTCCAGGATGTCGGCCCCGACGTCGTCCGTGCGGACGTCCATCGAGGGCTCGGGGTAGAGCACGATCTCGTAGCGCCCGTCCTCCTTCGGCATGCAGAAGATGGGCGCGATGGGGGCGTCGTTGCGGCGGGCCATGAGCGCGGGCAGTGGCGTGGACCGCGCTTCCAACCCGCAGAACGGTGCCCAGATGCCGCCGCTGGTACGGCGGGCGTTGCGGTCCACGACGAGGCCCACGAGGCCACCGCGCCGCAGGTGCAGGCTGATCGCGCGGGCGCCGCCCGTGCGGCGCTCGGAGGTCCCGCCCGTCGTTCCGCGGAGGTAGGCCAGGAAGCGGTCGACCACCGGGCTGAAGGTCGACTCGGCGAGGAAGCGGACGGGGGCCGCGTGGGGGAAGATGCTCGCGAGGCCCAGGAGCATCTCCCAACTCCCGAAGTGGCCCGAGACGATGACGGCTCCCCGCACCTCGTGCAGCGCCTCCCCGAGGGCACGCTCGACCTCCGGGGGCACGTCGACCCAGCGTCGGAAGCGCGGCTCCGTGAGAGGCGCTGCGTGCAGGATGACGCCGAAGGCGCGCGCCGCCCCCTGCATCCCCGCGCGGTGGATCGCCTTGCGTTCCTCGTGGGTCAGGGCGTCTCCGAAGATCACCTCGAGGTTCTGACGGGCTACGCGGCGGCCTCGGTGGTCGAGGGCGTAGAGGAGGATGCCGACGAGGTCGGACCCGTTCAGCACCCAGCGGGGGGGCAGTCCGGCGATGACTCGCTGGGCGGCGCGCAGCAGGTGGAACACCGCCGCGTAGAGCAGTCGGGGGAGGAGGCGATCCTCCGTGGGCCGGCGGGGGGGCATGCGGGGATCCTACGCGAAGGCCGGTGCGGGGACGCTAGGATGAAGCGATGAGCCATCTCGAGGGAAAGGTCGCCCTGGTCACGGGGAGCAGTCGCGGGATCGGGCAAGCGATCGCGCGGCGGCTGGCCGAGGACGGGGCCGACGTGGTCGTGCACGGACGGAACCCGAAGGGGCCGACGGCGGCGGGGGCGGAGGTTTTCCGCGACGAGGTGCGCGGTTTCGGCCGGAAGGCCGAGGTGTTCTTCGCGGACCTCACGGACAAGGACGCCGTGGGGCGGCTGGTCGGGGAGGTGGAAACGGCGTTCGGCCGCCTCGACGTCCTCGTCCTCAACGCCGCGCGCGCTCCTTTCAAGGAGACGACGCGTCTTTTCGAGCGGGACCTGAGGATGCTGGTCGAGACCAACTTCATGGCGCCGGTCTTCTGCGTGCAGAAGGCTCTCCCGTTGCTCGAAGTCGCGGGCGGCGACATCGTGTTCATCTCGAGCCTCGGGTCGCGCTTCATGAACCCGCAGTACCCGTTGGGTCCCATGAAGGCCGCGATGGAGTCGATGACCCGGCAGTGGGCCGAGGAGCTGGGGCCGCAGGGCATCCGGGCGAACGCGGTCTGCGCCGGGCTGGTGAAGACCGACGCCTACAAGACGCTTCGGCGCTTGTGGCCGGGGCTGGAGCAACTCCCGGAGGAGCTCTTCGTCACGCCGGAGGAGGTCGCCGGGGTGGTCTCCTTCCTGACCCGGCCCGATGCCTCGGCGATTCGCGGGCAGACGATCGTGGCCGATCGGGGCCTCTCGAACCGCATCCTGCGGGGACCCTGAGCCGGCGCCCGCGTCCGGGCTTGCGAAGGCCCCCGGGCAGGCGAACATGGCGCGTCAGACAGGTGGAGGGAGGCCGGCCCGGCCGGGTCTCGGACCTGCTTTCCTCACAGTCCGCCCGGAGCCCCCATGGCCAACCCCTTCATCCAGCGCGCCACCATCGAGGACGAGGTGCGGGCGGCCCTGGCGGCCACGCTCCGCCTCGACGCGGAGGGGATCGACCTCGACTCCTCGATCGTCACCGACCTGGGCGCGACCTCGATCGACTTCCTCGACATCAACTTCCGGCTGGAGAGCACCTTCGGGATCCGCCTGGCCACCCAGCTCCTGCTCGACCACGTGGAGGAGGAACTCGGCGAGGGCACGGCGATCGACAAAGACGACAAGATCACGGCCGCGGCGGCGTCGCTCATGAAGCGGTACCTGGGCGAGCGGCCCGGCCTCGAAGCGGGAATCTTCGCCGAGGAGATCCCGGCCTTCGTGACGCCCAGGGTCCTCGTGAAGAGCGTCGAAGGGATCACGGACGAACTGCCCGAGAAGTGCACCCACTGCGGCGAGGCGGCTTGGAAGAGCGACGACGGGAAGAAGGTGGCGTGTGGGGCCTGCTCGAAGCCCGCCGAGTACCCGGACGGCGACGAGCTGACGAAGCGCTGGATCCAGGCCTTCGAGCAGGAACACCATCTCTTCGGCGGTGGGTAGCTCGGCGTCCCAACGTCTTCCCGCCCGCGAGCGCGAGCCCGCCCAGCGCGTCGTCGTGACGGGTTGGGGAATGGTCACCGCGCTCGGCAAGGGCGTGGAGCCCACCTTCGCTGCCATGCAGGCGGGGCGCTCCGGTGTGCGCCGCGTGACGCGGTTCGACGCCACGGGGCTCCCGTGCGACATCGCCGGGGAGGTCGACGTCGAGACGCTGGCTCCACCGCACCGGCTCGACGCCGAGGGGGGCACGGCGCTG
>JAUXCH010000506.1 GCA_030618975.1 Planctomycetia bacterium | reverse complement strand
TATCCGAGGTGGGATCCGGGGGCGTCTCCCCGGTCGTGACGGGGGTCGTGACGCGGGTCGTCTTCACGCGAGCGAGCGCCGCCGCAACGATGTCCGCGGCCACCGCGTAGTTGGCATCGCGGAAGGTGCCGGCGAAGTGCAGCGCGACCGCCTTCCCGGTCTCCAGGTCGATGACGGGGGAGCCGGAGTTGCCGCCGAGCGACGTGTAGTCGGTCGTGACGATGATGCCGTTCTCCTCGGTGCCGGTGACGTAGCCGGGAGAGAAGCGCTTGACCTCGTAGATGGTTCCGAAGAGGCGCTGCATGAGGTCGGGGTCGTTCCTCCCCGCGTCGGACGCCGGATACCCCACCGCGGCGACCGGGAGCCCGGCGGACGGGACGGTCTCGAGCAGCTGGAGCGGTTCCACGTCGTCTTCGGGCTCCACGAGGAGGAATGCGATGTCCGCCTCCTGGTCACTCGCGATGTAGAGGACCTCGAGGACCGCGGCGCGGCGCCGTGTTCCGCCTCCGCCGTGCTGGCGCACGTAGTCGAGTCGAGCCTCCATCTCCTGGTTGAAGACGCCGGTCTTGAATCGGTACTCTCCGGCCCAGTTCTTCTCGGCGAAGAACCGGGCGACGTGGCGATTCGTGACCACGATGTCGTCGTCGATCAGCCAGCCGGTCCCGGCATAGCTCAGGCTCCAGTGGTTGAAGAGATCGACGCGCCCGACGCTCTTGCCGATCCGCTCGAGGTCGGCCTTGTTCGCGGTGACGGCCTGAACGAGCTCCGGATCTTCGGCAACGGGGCTGTCGCGGAGCTCGATCTGGTCGTTGACGATCATGTAGGCGGGGCGCAGCTCGGCGAGAACGATCGCCTCGAGGGCGCCGTACTGGGACCCCTCCAGCCCCCCGAGCCCTTCGAGGCTCTCGGCTCGCGCCTCCCCTTTCGCGACCCGTACGGCCGCGTCGTCGGCGCCCGGTACCTGCTCACGGTACCGTTCCCAGATCTTGTCGACGGCTTCCTTGTAGTCCTTCGTGGAGCGGCGCACGTAGTCGAGCTGGCGGGGCATGGCACCTCCGTTGCGTGCAGTGTGGATGTCGCTTCGGGCCCGGCACGGCCGACGTATTCTGGCACCGTCGGCGCCCCGCGCCCCGCGTCGCAGTGACACCGACCGATGTCCTGCATCCGCCTGGATGCGCCGCGCCTCGACGACCGCGCACTCCGTCCTACCGTCTCCTCTCAACAGCAGGGGCTCCATCTACGGGAACGAGGGTCGTTCTGTCAAGCCCGATCGTGGCAGGTGTCCCGAGCTCTGCGGTTGACGTCCACCAAGATGTCGATGGCCCCACCTCCGTCGTGTCCCTCCGCGTCCTCGAGCCAGAGGCCGAGCGTGTCCCCCCGGGACCTTCCCGCCGAGGCGGCGCAGCCGCCGCCTGTCAGTCGAACCGCTTGACGAGCGTGAGGACGTTCCTGCCGTCACGACGGCAGTACGAAAGCTCGTCCATCACGTTCCTCACGATGTGGATGCCCAGGCCGCCGATCTCCCGCTCCGTGAGGGGGGCTGCGGTGTCGGGGCTGGGCCGGCCGAGTGGATCGAACGGTACGCCGTCGTCCGCGATCGTGGCCACCAGGCCACGGTCCGCGAGCTCGACGGAGACGTGGATCTCGTGTTCTTCTTCGTCGTCGTAGGCGTACGAGACGATGTTGTGCAGCAGGTCGTCGAACGCCACGCCGAGCTTGCGCGCCACGTCCACGGGGATCCCATGCTTCTCGGCGAAGCGCTCGAACGTCTCGTTCACGCGGTCGACCTCGGACGGCCTGTTCAGAACCGCCATCTCGAATCCGTGTCTCGTCTCGTCCGGCGTCATCGCCCGGCATTGTACGGCCGGGACGGTCACCTCGTCGAAGGGCGCGGGAGCGGCACGCGAACGCACTCGCGGCCTGCCGGTACCCCCGGCCGCGCGCTCGCGCGCTCGCGCGCCGGGGAGCGGGCGGCAGCGACCGCGCGGAGCAGCCCGCCCTACGAGAACGCGTCCAGCGCGTCCTGACGGGTCTCGAACACGTCGAGGATCCGGTCGAAGCCGGAGAGCTCGATCACCTCGGCCACCGTCTCGTTGGGGCAGCACGCGCAGAGCTTCCCGCCGTGGCCCTGGACCTGCTGGGCCACCTTCAGCAGCACGCGCATGCCGGAGCTGGCGATGTATTGGACGCCCGACAGGTTCAGGACGAGTCGGTGCGCGCCCTCTTCCACGAGCTCCAG
Source organism: Planctomycetia bacterium (assembly GCA_030618975.1). GTDB lineage: Bacteria > Planctomycetota > PLA2 > PLA2 > JAEUHO01 > JAUXCH01. The sequence goes on along the minus strand of JAUXCH010000506.1, from coordinate 2,233 downwards.
CAGCCGGATCTCGACGGGCCTGGAACTGGCGAAGTCGAACTTCCCCTCGAGATCGACGATCGAGAGGTCTCCTTCGCGCGTCGTGTTGATCTCCACGTCAATCTCCTCCTTGCTCCGGCGCCGCACCGGCGCTCACCGGTGACTCGCGGATTGCGATCAGGTCGGACAGGTACTCGAAGCGGCCCGGTTCGACGTGAATCATCACGTCCTGTGGCGTCAGTTGGCTGGGATCCGTGTGACCGCAGGACTCGGCCAGCATCTGGGTCTCCTTGACGAGCGTCGTCGCATAGGTGGCCACGCGGTCCGAGGCCGCCTCGACGTGGATCGCCCGCTGGGCCGACTCGTTGGGCGTGCAGATACCGACCGGGCACTCCCCCGTGTGACACCGCAGCGACTGAATGCAACCCAGGGCGAGGAGGAAGCCCCGCGCGATGCCGACGGCGTCGGCTCCCAGGGCCATCGCCAGGGCTACGTCGGCAGGGGTCGCGATCTTGCCGGACGCGAAGACCGTGACGAAGTCCCGCACCTCGTACTTCCGCAGCGTGCGGTCCACCACCGCCAACGCCTGCTTCAGGGGCAGACCCGCGTGCGAAGCGAGCACGAGCGGCGCCGCGCCCGAGCCGCCTTCGCCGCCGTCGATGGTGATGAAGTCGGGTCCTCGATTCGGGTCTGCCGCGATGGCTGCGGCGATCGACTCGATCTCGCCGGGTTGCCCGATGACGAGCTTGATCCCCACCGGCTTCTTCGCGACCGAGCGCACACGGTCGATGAAGTCGAACAGCCCCTCCACGTCGTCGAACTCGGCGTGCCGTGGCGGGGAGAAGGCGTCCTGGCCCATCGGGAGCCCCCGGATCCGGGAGATGTCCTGGGTGATCTTCTCCTTCAGGAGCATCCCGCCCTTGCCGGGCTTCGCCCCCTGTGCGAGCTTGATCTCGATGAGCTTCACTTGCGGATGGGACGTGGCCTCGGCGAGCAGCCCATCGTCGAGCTTTCCGTTCCCGTCGCGCACACCGTACTTCGCCGTTCCGATCTGGAAGATCAGGTCCCCCCCGTGCTCGTGCGCGGGAGCCAGACTCCCCTCGCCGGTGTTCTGGAAGATGCCGGCCTTCTTCGCCCCCAGGTTCAGTGCCTCGACGGCGCGCCGGGACAGGGCGCCGTAGGACATGCCCGAGACGTAGACGAAGTGCGGCATCGGAACGGGCGGCAGGTCGCCGCGGCCTCCGATGATGCGCCGGAAGGCGGTCCCGACGTCGTCACCGACACGCGCGGCCTTGTTGGTGAACGTAGCGGGCAGGAAGAAGATCGAGCCGGGGCTGTCCATGTCCTCCTGCGTGCCGAACCCGACGTTGTTGCGCTGGCCCAGCGCGGTCCGCTTGATCCAGTCCCGCGTGATGCGGTTGTAGGGCGTTTCCTCCCTGTCGTTCGAGAACAGGTACTGCCGGAACAGGGGCCCGAGTTCCGTGAGGCCCTTCCTGCCCCAGCCCAGGACCGGGTAGTTGCGCAGGATCGGGTCCTTCGTCTGAAGCCTGTCGTGCAGATAGAGAGCGACGAGCAGGGCGACGACCACGCCCAGGGCGATCCACCACATGCGCCAGGCCTCCTGGAGAAACGCTGCACCCTTCCGGTGCGCGCCCCGACTCTAGCAGACGCCGGCATCCGGCGCACGGCGCACGGCGCATCACGCGTTCAGCGGGGAGGGCCGCCGCTACCTCGATACTCGAGCGCGAGGAGCGTGATGTCGTCGGCCTGTTCGGCCTCCGCCTGGAATCGTCGGACGTCCTCGAGGATCACGCGCAGCCGCTCCTCGATGCCCGCCGCCCCGCTCTCGCGGATGACGTTCGCAAGGCGAGATTCCAGGTAGAAGTCTCCACCCGGATCCAAGGCTTCGGTCACGCCGTCCGTGTAGAGGAGCAGCTGGTCGCCGCGGAGGAGATCGAGGCCGCCTTCGTCGTACACCACGCCCTGCATCGCGGCCACGAAGGGGCCGTGGATGTCGGCGCAGCGCTCCACGTCGCCCGCGTGGCGGCAGAGGTACGGTGGATTGTGCCCGGCGTTCGTGTAGGTGAGCCGTCCCGTTCGCAGATCGACGATGCCGAGCCAGATGGTCACGAACATGCACGCGTCGTTGTCGCGATTCAGCTCCTCGTTGACGTGGGTGAGGACGCCGGCGGGCGAAGCGTCGTTCTGCGCGCGCGACTTGATCAGCGTCTTCGCCATCGCCATGAAGAGGGCC
>JAUXCH010000391.1 GCA_030618975.1 Planctomycetia bacterium | reverse complement strand
TCCGACTTGTGCTCGCCGTCCTGCTGGCCTGGTTCGCGGGACTCGTACGAACAAGGGCGCGGGTCCGCGGCACGCGGTGGCTCGCCCGGAGCGAAGTAGCGCTTCCTGAGGGAATCGCCGTCGGCGTGCATCGGTCCGTCCCGTCGCCCCTGACGGTCGGGCTCTTCCGATCCACCATCCTCCTGCCCGAGGAGGCGTCGTCGTGGCCCCCGGAAACGCTCGCGGCCGCGCTGCTCCACGAGGCGGCGCACGCGCGCCGTCGGGACGTCCTGGCGACGGGAGTGGCGCGCGTCGCCTGCGCGCTGCACTGGTTCAACCCCCTCGTTTGGATCGCCGCGGCGTGGCTGAGGCGCAACAGCGAGCTCGCGTGCGACGAGGCGGTGCTCCAGAGCGGCATGGCGCCTGCCACGTTCGCCGAGACGCTCGTGCGCCTCGCCCGCTCGGCCCGCAGCGTACGACTCCACGGCGCGGCGGCCGGCTGGGGACGGTCGGGACTCGAGCGCCGCGTCGAGGCCGCGCTGCGCGGGCCGACGTCCCGGCGGGGGCGGCTGCGACCGATCGCCGCGGTGCTCGTCCTCGGCCTCGTGTTCGTCGCCGCGGCCACGGTACGGCCGACCCCGGAGATCCACGCCGAAGAGACGCCGGACAGGGCGACGGAGACGGTCCTGACGGTTGGCCGCGTGGACTGCGATCACGCGACGATCCAGGGTGCCCTCGATGCGGCCCCGGAGGGCGCCCGGATCCGCATCGCAGCCGGGTCCTGGGAGGAGACGCTGGTCATCGAGAAGCCCGTGACCGTGGAGGGGGCAGGCTGGACGAGGACGCGGCTCACCTCGAAGCTCGAGCCGGTTCGCGACTACAAACAGCGCCCCCTGCCGACCGTCCGTATCCGGGCGGCGAAGGGGGTCGTGCTCCGCGGCCTCCGGATCTCGCTCGAGGGCAAGGAGAAGGAGGGCGTCCACCTCGGCGGCGCGGCCGTGGACATCGAGGCGTCCCAGGTGCGCATGGAGGACTGCGCCGTCATCCCGTCCCCCGCCTCGGGCATCGACATCTCGGGCGACTCCGACGTCGTGATCCAGCGCTGCCTCGTGGCTGCCATCGGGTCCAGGGGCATCCGGATCGGAGGGCGGGGAGCCGGGATGCCCAGGGTGCGCGTCCTCGACTCCGACGTGCGGTACGGGCACGGCCGATGCATCAGCATCGGTGCATCGTGCGACGACGTCGTGATCGAGGGCTGCCGCATCTCCGGCTCGGGCTGGCACGGGATCCGCTACGACAACGCCTCCCCCACCATCCGCCGCAACCGGATCACGGACAACGTCCGCAGTGGCATCTACGCCTCCGGACGGACCCGGGCGACGATCGAGGAGAACCTCTTCGCCGACCAGGGACTGGGCGGCATCAGCTGTTGGTTCGTGAACGGCGACGTGATCCGGAACAACACGTTCGCGCACAACGCGCGCGAAGGCCTGAGCATCCTCGGCGGCTCGAACCCGACGGTGACGAAGAACGTGTTCGCCGACAATCCGATCGGCGTGAAGTGGGCCTCGATCGCCGGCGGCCGAGGCGGTTCGGTCCCCTCCGAGAGACTTGGCACCGTGCGAGGGAACGTGTTCTTCCGAAACGAGGAGAATCTCTCGGGCGGGCCGCCGTCCGGCACGAGCAACCCCACCCTGGATCCGATGCTCGGACCCGACTACGTCCTCGACGAGGAATCCCCGGCCCGGAGCCTGGGCGTCGGCGCGACGGACCTGCCCTCCGCCGCGAGCCCCTTCCCGGTGCAACCGGAGGAGGAGGCGGCTGCCCGCCGCTACGAGGAGCACCTGGACAAGTACGGAGCGTGGAAGCGTTCGCGTTCGCCGTCGCCCCGCGAGTCGGCGCACGCCCGATCCCGTGCGGCAAACAAGGTGAGCAGGGCGTGGCTGGCCGCGATCCGCGCGCCCGAGGACGACGCGGTCCGCGAGGACGCCCTGCAGGAGATCCACGAGGCCCTCGGCTCCGAGGAGCAGACCCAGCAACTGGCGGCGCTTCGGACCCTGGCCTGGCTCGGCGGAGCCGAGTACGACCGGGGTGCGTTCCGCGAACACATCCTCCCTCACGCCCACGCCGAGGACCCCGACACGCGCTGGGCGGCGCGCCTGGCCCTCGTCCGGGTCAAGCCCGAACCTGCCGTCGACCTGCCCCTGTGGCTGGAGGAGGCGCAAACCGCCACCTTCGACAACGCCGAAGAGACCGCCGAGTCGATCGTATTGCTCACCGAGGGGGTCCTCGAGGGGCAGGCGGCCGACGCCATCCTGCACCTCCTGCGCGACGGCACGGACATCCGGAAGGCCTTCGTGATCCGCGGGCTCCAGGAGGTCACGAAGTTCGACCCCCGCATCGAGGCGCGGATGGTCGAGATCGTGCGGTCCGTCCCCGCCCACTCCTACGACTCCAGCTACTACTTCCACTTCATCACGCCGAAGCTCGATCCCAAGAGCGACGCGGTCGTGGACGTGATCCTCTTCCGGCTGGTCGAGGGCAAGACCAGCCTCGGGACCCTCCTTCCCGGGCTTCGGAAGGGCCTGTCCGCAGCACAGAAACGGCGCGCGGCCGACGGGCTCCTGGAGCTCTTCGAGAACGCGGAGTCGAAGCACGCGCAGAGATACCTGCTGGAGGCGCTCTCCTGGGTGGCGAACGCCTCCCAGAGGAAGCGGGCCCATGCCCTGGCCCGGGAGATGGGCCTGGACCCGGCCGCCAAGGGGCCCATGGGCCCGGCCCGGGGGAGGATCCAGCGGCCAGCGAATCGCAAGCAGTTCAGAGCGCTCGAGCAGGCACGGAAGAAGACGCGGAAGTGGCGTGAGACGATTGTCTCGGGAACGGACGGGGAGGCGAGGAAGGCGGCGCTGAAGGAGCTCCGTGCGGCGTTCGACTCGGACGACGCGGCGCTGCGGCGAGCGGCCCTCGGGTCCGCGGCCTGGCTTGGCGAGGCCGAGTTCGACCGGGACGACTACCGCGCGGCGATTCTCCCCCACGCGCAGGACGAGGACGAGGACACGCGCCGGGCGGCGCTCCTGGCGCTCGTCCGGATCAAGCCCGACCCGGCGATCGATCTCCCTCTGTGGCTGGAGGAGGTGAAGACCGCCGACCGCCACATCGCCGAGCTCGCGACCGAGTCCATCGTCAAGCTCGTGGACGGGGTCCTCGAAGGCGCGGTGGCCGACGCCGTCCTCCACCTGCTCCGCGACGGCACGGACATCCGGAGGGCGTTCGTGATCCGCGGGCTCCAAGGGGTCCGGACATTCGATCCCCGCGTCCAAGCACGGATGATCGAGGTCGTCCGATCCGCTCCGGCCGAGTCCTACGACTCGGTCTACTACTTCATCTTCATCGCGCCGAAGCTCGATCCCAAGAGCGACGCGGTCATGGACGTGATCCTCTTCCGGCTGGCGGAGGGCAAGTACGCACTCGACGACGTGGCCAAGGGGCTGAGGACCGGTCTGTCCGGGGCCCAGCGGAAGCGCGTGGCCGACCGGCTGCTCGAGATCCACGCGAACGCCGGAACCCACAAGGCGCAGTACCACCTGTTCGACGCGCTCTCGTGGACGGCGGACGCGTCGCACGTCGAGCGGCTGGAGGCCCTGCGGGAGCGCTCCGACCTCACGAAGGTGGAGAGAGCCCGCTTGGAGAAGGCGATCGAAGCGGCCCGCACCCGCTGAAGCGGACGGGGTCGGGCGACTTCGTTTGGGTGATGCGAAGTCGACCGGAGCTGAGCATCACGACACGCTGCACCTTCGATTCGAGTTCTCGAAAGGGAGTTTCCGAGTGTCGGTGCAGGCGGTTCCCCACTCCACTGGGCAAAGCTCGGTGCATCTCATTGCAGTTCCCCGCAGTATCCGAGCCCTACGCCGGCCTCGCACGGGCCGCCACGACCTCGAAGAGGGGGTGGAACCCGCTGCCCGGGTGCCTCCGCCGACCGTGTGCGTGATGCGAAACCTGACCGGCGTTCCGTCCCGGGGGAGTCCGCGCGCTGATCCAGATGGGACGCAGAGCCGCGCGCCTCGCGGAGGATCTCGCCGACGCGGCGGCGACTGCGGTCAGGTTCCTGCCTGGCCCTTCCCGGCTCCGGGAATGACGGGTTCGCCGCCCTCCTGGGCGTCATGCATGGCCGTGACGATCGATGCCACCTCGGCACGGGTCAACTTGGCCCCCGAGCCAACGCTCTCCACCCGGTCGAGGGTCTCCCACGCGAGGAGTACGGGGAGCGCACAGAACCCGATGGTGCCGTCCGAGGTTCCAGCGCGTTCCAGCGCGCCGACGTACTCCTGGGCGCGACGCAGATCCTCGCGCGCCAGCGCAAAGACCTTGTCCAGCTGGCCGTCTTCGGGAAGGTAGGATCGCCCCTCCGCGGCGTCGCCCCTCGAATCTTTCAGGATGTTCGTGAGTTGGAGTCCCTCGCCGAACTCCCGGGCACGCACACGTAGGTACGAAGCCTCCGCAGCGAGCTCGGGCCGGTCCACGAGGAAGAGCTCAGTCAGCAACTCTCCCACGATGCCGGCGACCGCATAGCAGTAGGCCCGGAGTCGCTGCAGCGTGCGCAACTCGAGCTCCTGACCCTGCTGCGCGTACTTCACCATGCCTCGGGCGGTCCGTCCGACCTGCCGCCGTATGAACTCCTGGGCCTCCGGTCCCAGCACGGCTAGGGCATCGAGGACTGCCGGCGTCTCACCGAGGAGTTCGACGTACCCCTCGTGGTCTACCGGAGGATCCTCCCGCCAATGGCGCGCGTGACGCTCGGCGTCCTCCGCGGTGCCGGCGTCGAGGAGGCGTTCGAACACGGTGAGCGCGTCCCGCTTGCGCTCGGGAGGCCACCGCGTCGCATCCTCGAAGGTATCGGCGATCCGGAAGAGAAGGTACGCGACCTCGACCTCCCGCCGTATCGGCTCGGGGAGCTCCGAGACCGCGAGTGCGAACGTGCGACTCACGCGGATCAGCAGATTGCCCAAGTCGACCATGCCTGTCCGATGCCCCTCGGTCCATTCGGCCCGGACATCATAGCGCTCGCCTCACCCCGTTGCGAGACGCTCATGGGGACGGGTACGGTCCCGTCAAACTCGGCCTCCCCGCATAGGTCGGCGACGCGCGGCGGATGCAGGGCGGGCGGGGCGTTGGAGCCCGGTGGACCCGTAGGAGGGCGGAAGCCGGGTTGAGGGGCAATCCGGGCGGCCTACGGACGCTGAGAGCGCAGACCTCCCCCCTGAGCCCCTCCTTCTCGGCGCTCCCGATCCGTCGTTTCCCGGCGGGTCAGACGGCGAAGCCGAGGAGACGCGGGCAGAACTCCAGAGCTACGCGCCGCGACATTCTGCACCTTCTGTTCGAGTTGCCGACGCCCCCATCTTGCGGC
>JAUXCH010000032.1 GCA_030618975.1 Planctomycetia bacterium | reverse complement strand
TACGATCCGACTTTGGTCCGCAAGGCCACCTTCCGCGAGGACGACGTGGGCAAGGGCCAACTGGGCGAGGCCCTGATCCTCAAGGCGGGCCGCAGGGCGCGCGGACGGGCCCTCGGTCTGGACGGCCAGCTGGTCCAGCTCGTCGTGTATCCGCACGACCCCTTCCAGAGCGCGCTCTACGGGACTGCACTCGACGTGCCCGACGAGGACCTGCTGTCGGACCCGGAGCGCGTCGGCGTGGCCGACCTGTCACGGCGCGCGGCCCAGCCGGGGCGCCGGCTGACCTTGGCCGAGCAGCGGCTTCTCGAGCGGCTGCGCCGCGGGAATCCGGCCGCGACCCCGCCGGTGGCGCCGCGGGGGACGGGGGCGGCGGGCCCCCGGAGGCGGTAGAGCTCGGAGACCATAGGGCTCGGAGGCGGATCCGGCTCCGCGCTCGGCTTTACATGAAGCCGAGCTGGAGCCGGGCCGCCTCGCTCATCCTCGAGGGCCCCCACGGAGGGTCCCAGACGAGCTCGACCTCGACGTCCTTCACGCCCTCGGCGCCCTTGGCGCGCATCTCGGCCTCGCCGGGCAGGGTCTCGGCGACCGGGCAGGCGGGGGAGGTCAGCGTCATCTGGATCAGGACGTAGCCGTCTGGCTTGACCTCCACCTCGTACACCAGCCCCAACTCGTAGATGTCGATGGGGATCTCGGGGTCGTAGACGGTCCTGAGCTCCTCGATGACGCGCTCGCGGACGGCCTCCCGCTCGGCGGTACTCAACTCTCGTGCGTCGTCGGTGCTCATGGCGGTCCTCGATCCTCGGGAAAGGCGTCGTCTACTCGGTCGTCACTTGCGGTTCGGGCGTCCCCGGCTGTTCCGGTCCCGCAGCCTCGCTCGACGCCTCGAGCGCGGCCTTCAGCGTATGCCAGGAGAGCGTCGCGCACTTCACGCGGAGCGGGAACTCCACCACGCCCTCGAAGACGGCCAGCTTGCCCAGGTCGTCGGTGCCCTGCGTCCCGTCCGCGCGGCCCGTCACCATCTCGTGGAATCGCTCGAAGAGGCGATCCACCTCTTCGCGCGTCCTGCCCTTGAGCGCCTGCGTCATCATGGAGGCCGACGCCGTGGAGATCGCGCAGCCCGAGCCCTCGAACCGGATGTCCTCGATGACACCGTCCTGGACGGTGACGTAGATCGTCACGAGGTCGCCGCAGAGGGGGTTGTGCCCGTGGGCCGACCGGGCGCCCTCGATCTTCCCGAAATTCCTCGGGTTCTTCCCGTGGTCGAGGATCACCTCCTGGTAGAGATCGCGAAGGTCGGACATCAGGCGAATACCTCTCGTACCCGGGTCAGCGCGCGCACCAGTGCGTCGAGATCCTCGCGGGTGTTGTAGAGGGCGAGCGACGCCCGGGTGGTAGCCGGGATGCCGAAGTGCTGCATCACCGGGTAGGCGCAGTGGTGCCCCGTTCGCACCGCTACACCCTCGCGGTCGAGGATGGTGCCGACGTCGTGCGGGTGCACGCCTTCGAAGAGCAGGGAGAGCACGGCCGCCTTGCGGTCGGCGGTGCCGATGAACCGCACTTCGGGGATCTCGCCCAGAACGCGCGTGCCGTACTCGAGCAGGTCGGCTTCGTGGGCCGCGATGCGGCCCCGGCCGATGCCCTCCACGTAGTCGAACGCGGCCGCGAGCCCGATGGCTCCGGCGACGTCGGGGGTGCCCGCCTCGAACTTGCAGGGCAGTTCGCCGTAGGTGGTCTTCTCGAAGGTCACCATGCGGATCATGTCACCGCCGCCTTGCCACGGCGGCATGGCGTCGAGCACCGCGGCTTTGCCGTACAGGACGCCGATGCCCATGGGGCCGTACGCCTTGTGGCCGGAGAGGGCGTAGAAGTCGGCGTCGAGCCGCTGGACGTCGACCGGAAGGTGCGGAATCGACTGGGCGCCGTCGACCAGGACGAGGGCGCCGACAGCGTGGGCGCGCCCGATGATCGTCTCGACGGGATTCCACGTGCCGAGCGCGTTGCTCACGTGCACCACCGCCACGAGCCGCGTTCTCTCGGTCAGCAGATCGTCGAGGCGCTCCATCCGGAGCTCGCCCCGGTCGTCCATGGGGAGGACCTTCAGCGTCGCTCCCACGGCCTCGCAGAGCATCTGCCAGGGGACGATGTTGCTGTGGTGCTCCATCTCCGTGACGAGGATCTCGTCGCCGGCACCCACGTTGGCCCGCCCCCAGGCGTTGGCCACGAGATTCACGGATTCGGTGGTGCCGCGGGTGAACACGATCTCGTGGGAGGCGGCCGCGCCGAGGAACCGCTGGACCGTGATGCGGGCCGCCTCGAACGCCTCCGTGGCCTCCTGGCTCAGACGGTGGACGCCGCGGTGGACGTTCGAGTTGTACTCGCCGTAGTACCGGTCGAGGGCGTCCAGGACGACCTGCGGCTTCTGGGTCGTCGCCGCGTTGTCGAGGTAGACGAGCGGCCGGTCGTGGACCGTGCGTGCGAGCACGGGGAAGTCCGCGCGCAGCGCGTGGGCATCGAGCGGGAGATCGAGGGGCGGGCTGGACTCCAGGGCGTCGGTCATCCCTCGCCTCCCGGCAGGTGCCGCTCGAGGGTGGCCCGGGCGATCTCCCGGAGTTCGGGATCCTGCACCCGTTCCGCGATCTCCGAAGCGAAGGCGCGCAGGAGCAGCCGGCGGGCGGCTCTCGGTCCGATGCCCCGAGACCGCAGGTAGAAGAGCGCATCCTGGTCGAGCTGGCCCACCGTGGCGCCGTGGGCGCACTTGACGTCGTCGGCGAAGATCTCGAGCTGGGGCTTGCTGTCGGCGACGGCGTCGGGCGACAGCAGGAGATTGTGGTTCGTCTGCTGCGCATCCGTCTTCTGCGCGTGCGGCTCGACGAGCACGCGGCCACTGAAGGCCGTCGTCGCGCGGTCGTCGAGGATGCCCTTGTAGAGCTGATGGCTCGTGCCCTGCGGCTTCGCGTGGTCGATCTTCGTCTGGTGATCCGCGTGCTGGTCACCTTGGGCCAGGGTGAGCCCGTCGAGGCGACACTCGGCGCCCGGCCCCTCGAGGCGGATGTGCACGTCGTTGCGGGTCAGGTGCGCGCCGATCGAGAGGCAGGCCGATGCAAAGCGGCTGTCCTCGGCCTGGTGGACCTTCAGGGCGCGGAAGTGCAAGGCCTCCAGGGTCTGTTCCTGGATCTCGAGCAGGTCCAGGCGGGCGTTTCGGCCGATCCAGGCCTCGACCACCGTGTTGCTGAGCCACGGCGCCTCGGCCTCGCCCCGCCACGATTCGACGACCGAGGCCTGGGCGTCGTCCTCCAGCAGGTACAGGAGTCGCGGATGGACGGCCGTCGCCGCGGCGCCGCCCACGGCGAGGAACACCAGGTGGACGGGCGAGGCGAGGCGCGTGCCGCTCGGCACCCGAAGGAACAGTCCGTCCTCGAACAGGGCGGTGTTGAGCGCGGCGAACGCGTGTCCCGTACCGTCGACGAGGGACCCGATGCGGGCCTCCAGATCCTCGTCGGGGCGGGCGAGCACTTCGTCGAGGCTCGCGATCTCGACGCCGTCCGGCACCGTCTCCCTGGACGACAGCGTCGGGGCGAAGCGGCCGTTCACGAAGACGACGCGGATCGACCCTCCTGCGGCGGGGTCCGCCCCGGTGGGAGGCAGGGTCTCCAGGAGCGCGGCCGCCCGATCGAGCGCCTCCCGGGACGGAGGCGCGGCGGGCTCGAACGCCGTGCCCGTCACGGGCGCGACGCTCGTGTGCCGCCACTCCTCCTGGCGCTGCGTGGGGAACCCCGTTGCACGGAATCCCGCCAGGGCCTTCCTCCGCAGGCCTGCGACGCGGCCCGCGCCGGGCAGCCGGGGACGCGCGGCCTCGAAGAGGTCGGCCCAGACGTCGGTGGCCGGAGCCGAGGCCGTCATCGCGCCCCCGCCTCCGCGGCCCGCACGTCGTCCTCGATCCAGCCGTAGCCCTGCTCCTCGAGCTTGAGGGCCAGGTCCGCGCAGCCGGACTTCACGATCCGCCCGGCGTGCAGCACGTGCACGTGGTCCGGAACGATGTAGTCGAGCAGGCGCTGGTAGTGCGTGACGAGCACGATGCTGCGATCGGGGCCGCGCAGGTCGTTCACGCCCTCCGCCACGATCTTCAGTGCGTCGATGTCGAGGCCGGAGTCCGTCTCGTCGAGCAGCGCGAGCCGGGGCTGCAACACGGCCATCTGGAGGACCTCGTTGCGCTTCTTCTCGCCGCCGCTGAACCCGGCGTTCACGGCCCGGTTCAGCATCCCCGGGTCCATGCGCAGGCGCTTCATGTGCTCCCTGACGAGTGTGAGGAAGTCCATCGCGTCGAGCGCCTCCTCGCCGTGGTGCTCGCGCACGGCGTTCAGGGCGGCGCGGAGGAAGTAGGCGTTGCTGACGCCCGGGATCTCGACGGGATACTGGAAGGCCAGGAAGATGCCCTCGCGGGCGCGGTTCTCGGGGGCGAGGTCCAGCAGGTCCCGGCCCTCGTAGAGCACCTCGCCCTCACTCACCTCGAAGCCCTCGTGGCCGGAGAGCACCTTCACGAACGTGCTCTTGCCGGAGCCGTTCGGTCCCATGATGGCGTGCACTTCGCCGGGCATCACGGTGAGGTCGACCCCCTTGAGGATCTGTTTCCCCTCGACGCCCGCGTGGAGGTTCCGCACCTCGAGCAGGGGCTGGGGGGGCTGGTTCTTGCCGTTCGACATCATGTCCTCGAAACCTCGCATGGAGGGGATTCTCGTGCCGCGGGCCCCGTGTCAGCCGACGCTGCCTTCGAGACTGACGCTCAGGAGCTTCTGCGCCTCGACCGCGAACTCCATCGGGAGCTCGCGGAACACCTGCTTGCAGAAGCCGTTCACGATCATGCTGACCGCGTCCTCCGTCGAGAGGCCGCGCTGGTTGCAGTAGAAGAGCTGGTCCTCGCCGATCTTGCTCGTCGTGGCCTCGTGCTCCATCTGGGCGGTCGGATTGCGCACCTCGATGTACGGCACCGTGTGCGCGCCGCAGCGATCGCCGAGGAGGAGCGAGTCGCACTGCGAGTGGTTGCGCGCGCCCTCCGCGTTCTTCCGGATGGTGACGGAGCCCCGGTAGGTCTGCTGGCTACGGCCGGCAGAGATGCCCTTGGAGACGATCGTGCTCTTCGTCCGCTTGCCGATGTGGATCATCTTCGTGCCCGTGTCGGCCTGCTGGCGATTGTTCGTCACGGCGACGCTGTAGAACTCCCCGACAGAATCGTCGCCGATCAGGAGGCACGACGGGTACTTCCAGGTGATCGCGGAGCCCGTCTCGACCTGGGTCCAGGAGATCTTGGAGCGAGCGCCGCGGCAGGCGCCGCGCTTCGTCACGAAGTTGTAGATTCCACCGCGGCCTTCCTTGTCGCCGGGGTACCAGTTCTGGACCGTCGAGTACTTGATGCTCGCATCGTCCAGGGCGATCAGCTCGACCACCGCCGCGTGGAGCTGGTTCTCGTCGCGCATCGGGGCCGTGCAGCCTTCGAGGTACGAGACGTGCGCGCCCTCCTCGGCGACGATCAGCGTCCGCTCGAACTGGCCGGTGTTCGCGGTGTTGATGCGGAAGTACGTGCTCAGCTCCATCGGACAGCGGACGCCCTTGGGGATGAAGCAGAACGATCCGTCCGTGAACACGGCGGAGTTCAGCGCGGAGAAGAAGTTGTCGGCGACCGGAACGACCGACCCCAGGTACTTCCGGACGAGATCCGGGTGCTCGCGGACCGCATCGCTGAACGATCCGAAGATGATGCCCATCTCGCTGAGCTTGTCCTTGAAGGTCGTGGCGACGGAGACGCTGTCGAACACCGCGTCCACGGCCACACCCGCCAGCACCTCCCGCTCCTTCTGCGGGATGCCGAGCTTCTCGTAGGTCGCGAGGAGCTCGGGATCCACGTCGTCGAGACTCTGCGGGCCGTCCTTCTGCGATTTCGGCGCGGCGTAGTAGATGATGTCGTCGTAGTCGATGGGGGGGTACTCGACCTTCGCCCACGTCGGCTCCGTCATCGTGCGCCACTGGCGGTAGGCCTTCAACCGCCACTCGAGCAGCCACTCCGGCTCCTCCTTCTTCGCGGAGATGAAGCGAACGATGTCCTCGTTCAGCCCCTTCGGGGCGACGTCTACGTCGATGTCGGTGACGAATCCGTACTTGTACTCGCGGTCCGCGAACTCCTGGATCTCTCTCTGCTCGGCCTCGGACGTCATGCCTCGCCTCCTCCTCCGAGTGCCGCTCCGGTCGTCGGCCGCCCCGGCGTCGCCGGGGCGACGGCCGGGTCGGGATCTCCGTCGGTGCCGGCGTGGAACGGGAAGCTCACCGTCATCTCCGTGAGCGGGATCGCCTCGAGCGCCTCCCGGATCGCGTCGGTGATGCGTTGCCAGTTCGTGCGCACCGGACACGTGAGCTCGATGTCACACGTCCCGTCCGCCTCGCCCGAACAGTCCGTCAGCGCGATCGGTCCCTCGAGCGCCCCGATGACGTCGGAGACGGTCACCTCTTCCGGGGGACGGGCGAGGCTGTAGCCGCCCTGCGTGCCGCGGTGGGAGGTCAGGAGTCCGGCGCGCGTCAGGGTCTTGAGGATCTTGCTCGTCGTGGGGAGCGGGACGCCGGTCTCGGAGGAGAGCTCGCGAGCGCTGAGGACGGCACCCTGCTCGGCGCCGGCGAAGCGCGAGAGGAGGACGATGCCGTAGTCCGTGAGGCGGGTGATGCGGATCATCGGGGGCGGAGGTCCCAATACAGAACCTGTATGGTCCTGTATAGGCGGATTGTGCCCGCACCGGCTGGGGGGGGCCCAGGTTTTTCGCCCCCCCGAGGGCTCGCCGGATCCGGTCCCCTCTTCTCCGGAAAGTGCCGCAACTTGAGAATGAATCTCAAGACGGTGAGATACACGGGCTCCGGGGCCCTGTCAAGTCCGAGGTCGGCGCCTCCGGGTGGGAGGGCGTACAGTGACGCCGTGCGCGAGCGCGTGCCGGAGGGAGCCATGCAGCGTCTGATCGAGTGCGTCCCCAACTTCTCGGAGGGCCGCGACGAGGGCGTGATCCGCGAGATCACGGCCGCCATCGAGGCCGTGGACGGGGTCACCCTCCTGGACGTGGACCCCGGCCGGGCCACCCACCGGACGGTCGTGACCTTCGTCGGGGAACCCGAGGCGGTGCTGGACGGCGCGGTCGCCGGCGCAGAGGCATCCGTGAGGCTCATCGACATGAGCCGGCACGCGGGCGAGCACCCCCGATTCGGCGCGCTGGACGTCTGCCCTCTCGTGCCGGTCGCCGGCGTGACCATGGACGAGACGGCGGAGTACGCGCGCCGCCTCGCCCGGCGCCTGGGCGAGGAGGTGGGGCTCACCGTCTACTGCTACGAGTACGCGGCCACCTCGCCCGAGCGGCGCAACCTGGCCACGGTCCGCGCCGGGCAGTACGAGGGCCTGGAGAAGAAGCTGGCCGATCCGGCCTGGCAGCCGGATTTCGGCCCGGCCGCCTTCAATGCGCGGTCCGGGGCCACGGCGGTCAGCGCCCGCGACTTCCTGGTCGCCTACAACGTCGACCTCAACACCACCTCCACGCGCCGCGCGAACGCCGTCGCGTTCGACGTCCGTGAGAAGGGCCGCATCCGCCGCGAGCCCGACCCGCTGACCGGCGAGATCGTCCGAGACGAGAACGGCGATCCGGTCTGGATTCCGGGCTCGCTGACGAGCGTGAAGGCGATCGGCTGGTTCATCGAGGAGTACGGGATCGCCCAGATCTCGATGAACCTCACCGACATCTCCGTCACGCCGATGCACGTTGCCTTCGACGAGGTGTGTCGCCGGGCCGACGCCCGGGGCCTGCGTGTCACCGGCTCCGAGCTCGTGGGCCTCATGCCCCTCTCGGCCGTCCTCGATGCCGGGCGCTACTTCCTCCGCAAGCAGAGGCGTTCCACCGGGGTCTCCGACGCCGAGCTCGTGAAGATCGCCGTCCGCTCGATGGGGCTCGACGAGCTCACGCCCTTCGATCCGAACGAGAAGATCATCGAGTACGCGATTGCGGCTCGCGACAAGACGGGCAAGCGGCTCGTCGACCTCTCCCTCCGGGCCCTCACGGAGGAGACCGCGTCCGAATCGCCGGCCCCCGGAGGCGGGTCCGTCAGCGCGGCGGTCGGCGCCCTCGCCGCGGCGCTCGGCACGATGGTGGCCAATCTCTCGAGCCACAAGCGCGGTTGGGACGATCGGTGGGAGGAGTTCAGCGACGTCGCGGAGCGAGGCAAGGCGTGCTACGCCGAGCTGCTACGACTCGTGGACGAGGACTCCGAGGCGTTTCACGCCATCATGGCCGCCTGGAAGGCGGACCCCGCCGTGCGCGAGCAGGCCCTCCTCGATGCGACGAAGCGGGCCATCGAGGTTCCGCTCCGCGTCATGGAGGTGGCCGTCTCCTCGATGGAGGTGCTCGGCCAGATGGCGGAGACCGGAATGCAGGCCTCCGCGTCCGACGTCGGCGTGGGAGCCCTCTGCGCTCGCACGGCGGTTCGCGGGGCCTGGCTGAACGTCCGCATCAACGCGAAGGATCTCCCCGCGGACGACGCGCTACGAACCGCCTACCTCGAGCAGGCCGAGGCCCTGGGCCTGGCGGCCCAGGAGCGCGAGGCGGCGATCCTGGCCCGCGTCGAGACCCACCTCTAGCAGCCCGGGGTCAGGTGATTATTCGCGCATTTCGCGTCGATCAGTCCGCGTGGACCATCGTCCACGCGGCGCGGCCGCGGAGGAGGTCCGGCCACGCCCACGTCTCCGGCGCCTCGCCGTCCCGCGTGAGAACGGCCCGCGCCCCCGCGTCCGTGACGTCCTCGAGCTTCACGCTCGGCGAGCTCTGCGCGCCCCCCATGTAGAGGAACCCGTTCTCGAGCGTGCCCTCGCCGTTGGCGTTGATCACCGTGACGTCCACGAGGCCGGCGGGCAGGGGCGGCGTCGTGGCGAAGATCAGCGTGTCGTTCACGACCTGGGGCCGAAAGGACTCCGTGTCGCCGAAGAGCACGATCGGTGGGCCGGCGTCGTGGCTCGCGAACCCCAGCCCCAGGATCGAGACCGTCAGCTCGCCTCCCGCGAAGCCCGCGGGCGGCGCGACTCCGAGGACGAGAGGCGGGTTGTTGTAGCGGTAGCCGCCCGGTAGCGTGGCGCTGCCTGCGTTCGTCTGCACGGTGACGTCGACGGAGCCCGGATCGTAGGCTGCGGGGCTGGTGCAGTTCGCGGTCGTGTCGCTGCTGCTCGAGACCTCCGTCGACCGCACGCCGCCGACGAGGATGGCGGTCACGCCGGCGGAGAAGCCGCTCCCCCGGATCGTGAGTCGCGTGCCGCCGAGGAGCGTCCCGTTCCCCGGCGAGACGCTCGTCACCTGGAGGTCGCCCGGCTCGGAAGGCGTGTCCGAGCCGGACCCGCCGCCGCCGCCGCAGGCGGCCAGGACGAGGCAGAGCAGGAGGGAGGTCGAGGGGGTGCGCATGGGTGTCCTCGTGGGGGGGCGGGCCGATGATTGTGGCAGCCTACGCCCTAGGCAAGGGCGTCGCCCACAGGCAGGATGCGCCGTGAGATCCGAAAGGAGTCGCCGATGCTCAACGTCCTCGCCGTCGCCGCGGGCGGCGCCCTCGGAGCCGCCGCTCGCTACGGCCTGTCGGGGCTCGCCCGGCGCTGGTCGGAATCCGGCCTGCCGCTCGGGACGCTGCTGGTCAATCTGCTCGGCTGCCTGCTGATCGGATTGCTCGTGCCGTGGCTCCTGGAAGGGCGTCTTCTCGTACGTCCCGAGGTCCGTGCCTTCGTGCTGATCGGCCTGCTGGGCGGACTCACCACCTTCTCGACGTTCGGGTACGAGGTGTTCGCGATGATCAACGAGGGGCAGTGGGGGCGCGCGGGGTGGACCGTGCTCCTGAACAACGGCTTGGGGATCGCGCTGGTCCTCGTGGGCTATCGGATCGGCACGTGGCTCGTGCGTGCCGCACTGGCATGAGGAGGCAATCGTCGTGACGCAAGACGAAGAACGTGGCGAACTGCTCCGCATCTTCATCGGCGAGTCCGACCGGTGGGAGAGGAAGCCGCTCTACGAGGCCATCGTCCTGGCCGCCCGGGAGGCGGACCTCGCGGGCGCCACGGTGCTCAGGGGCCTCATGGGCTACGGGCGACATAGCCGGATCCACACCGCGAAGATCCTCAGACTCAGCGAGGACCTGCCGATCGTGATCGAGATCGCGGACCGGACCGACAAGATCGAGGCCTTCCTGCCCACGGTCGACCGGATGGTGAACGAGGGGCTCGTCACCCTGGAGAAGGTCCGGGTCCTGAGGTACCGAGGCGGCGAGGAGTAGCGAGTCCGCACCGGACCATGCTTGCCCCCCTGCGGCAGAGGGCGACAATGGCCGTTTCCCCCCGACTTCCGGCCCTGGGAGCAAGATGCCGCATGGACACCTCGACCAAGAAGCGCCCCATCGTCATGGTCGCCATGGGCGGCCACGCGTTCATGAAGGAGGGCCAGACGGGAACCATCGACGAGCACAACGAAAACGCCGCAGAGATCTGCGAGCGGCTCATGGTGCTCGTCGAGCGGGGCTACAACGTGGTCATCACGCACGGCAACGGCCCGCAGGTCGGCCACCAGCTCATCAAGAACGAGCTGACGCACGATCAGGTGCCCTCCTGGCCCATGGACGTGCTGGTCGCCGAGACGGAGGGCAGCCTCGGCTACATCCTGCAGCAGGCCCTCCTGAACCAGCTGCGGAGCCGCAAGATCAAGCGCTACGTCGTGGCCGTGATCTGCCAGGTCCTCGTGGACCCGGCCGACCCCGCGTTCTCCCGGCCCACGAAGCCGATCGGGACCTTCATGACGCAGGAAGAGGCCGAGGCGAGGCACGCGGAGCTGGGCTGGGTCGTCGAGGAGGACGAGGTTCGCGGCTGGCGCCGGGTCGTCCCCTCCCCCGAACCCAGGCGCGTCGTCCAGCGCTGGATGATCCGGGACTCCGTCCGCCAGGGGCACATCGTCATCGCCTGTGGCGGCGGCGGCATCCCGATCGTCAAGAACGCCTCGGGCGACTATGAGGGCGTGGAAGCGGTGCTCGACAAGGACCTCACCGCCAGCCTCCTCGCCACGGAGGTGGGCGCGGAGTTCTTCATCGTCCTGAGCGACGTGCCCAACGTCTACATCCGCTACGGGACGGAGACGGAACGTGCGCTCAACGCGGTGACCCTCGAGGAGATCGAGCGATACATCGACGAAGGCCACTTCCCCGCGGGCAGCATGGGACCGAAGGTCGACTCCGCCCGCCGCTTCCTCCGGGCCGGCGGGAAGCGCGCCCTGATCACGAGCCCCTGGCGCCTGCCCGACGCCATGGAGGGCCGCGCCGGTACCCACTTCGTCGGCAAGCTGTAGGAGGAAGGCCGTGAAGCACCTGCTCTCGATCCACGACCTGGCCCGCGAGGAGATCGACGAGATCCTCACCCTGGCGAAGGACCTCAAGGAGCGCCAGCGACGCCGCGAACCCCACCCGCTCCTCGCCGGCAAGACCCTGGCGATGATCTTCGAGAAGCCCTCCACCCGGACGCGCGTCCCGTTCGAGACGGGCATGGTGCAACTGGGCGGCTACCCCCTCGTGCTCACGCCCGGCGACACGCAGCTCGGCCGTGGCGAGACGATCCACGACACCGCGCAGGTCCTTTCGCGCTACGTCGACGGGATCATGGCGCGCACCTTCGCCCACGACACGGTGCTCGACCTCGCCCGCTTCGGCACGGTGCCCGTGATCAACGGCCTCACGGACCTGCTCCACCCCTGCCAGGTCCTCGCCGACCTGTTCACGATCCAGGAGCGGTTCCCCCGCCTCGACGAGGTCACGGTCGCGTACGTCGGCGACGGCAACAACGTGACGAACTCACTCCTGTACGGCGTCGCCAAGGTCGGCGCGACGATCCGGGTCGCCACGCCCGAGGGCCACGCACCGGACGCCGAGGTGACCGTCACGGCCAAGGCCGACGCGCAGGCCTCTGGAGCCACGATCGAGCTGCTCCGGGACCCGGGAATCGCCGTCGAGGGCGCCCACGTCGTCTACACCGACACGTGGACCAGCATGGGCCAGGAAGACGAGGCCGAAGCCCGGCGCCGCCTGTTCCAGCCCTACCAGGTCAACGCCGAGTTGGTTGCGAAGGCCCGCCCCGAGGCGATCGTCATGCACTGCCTGCCGGCCCACCGCGGGGACGAGCTGACCGACGACGTGATGGACGGTCCGCAGTCCGTCGTCTTCGACCAGGCGGAGAACCGCCTGCACGTGCAGAAGGCCGTCATGGCCCTCCTCATGCAGGGCTGAAGGAGCGGACCGTGGAGTGGATCACCGACCCCCAGGCCTGGATTGCGCTCGCCACGCTGACGGTGCTCGAGATCGTCCTCGGCATCGACAACATCGTGTTCATCGCCATCCTGGCCGCCAAGGTCGAAGCGAAGGATCGTCAGAAGGCCCGCCGCCTCGGCCTGCTGCTCGCGATGGTCACGCGCATCCTGCTGCTGTTCTCCCTGACGTGGCTCATGCGGCTGACCGAGCCCCTCTTCCAGGTCTTCGGCCACGATTTCTCCGGCAAGGACCTGATCCTGATCCTCGGCGGGCTCTTCCTGATCGGGAAGAGCACCGTCGAGATCCACGAGAAATTCGAGGGCGAGCACGAGCTGGCGACGCGCCAGGGAACGGCGACGCTCACTGCCGTCATCGTCCAGATCGGCATCCTGGACATCGTGTTCTCACTGGACTCGGTGATCACGGCCATCGGCCTCGCGAACCAGATCGTCATCATGGTCGCCGCCGTCGTGATCGCGATCATCGTGATGATGGTGTTCGTCAACCCCATCAGCGACTTCGTGGACCGCCGACCCACGATCAAGATGCTGGCCCTCTCCTTCCTCCTGCTCATCGGCTTCACGCTCGTGGGGGAGGGGCTCGGGCTCCACATCCCGAAGGGCTACATCTACTTCGCGATGGCCTTCTCCGCCTTCGTCGAGATGCTGAACCTGAAGTTCCACGACATGAAGAACGGCAGCGGGAAGGCGCAACCCGACGCCGGGTAGGACCCGCGAACCGCGAGGCCGCCCGTCCGTTGCCTCCCTCGTGAGGCGATGCCCCCTCCTGCTCGGCCTGCTCCTCGCCCTGGGCGCTTGCGGCCCCGGCGGCCTCACGGCCCGCGCTCCCGACGCCCCGCTTCGCTTCGAGGCCGACGAGGCGTGGGCGACCGTGCGGGCGCGGCTCCGGGCCGCCGTCCAGGGGGGCCCCGAGCCCCTCCGCCTCGAGACCCGGTACGGCGAGCGGACCCACCGCATCGCCTGGAGTCCCCGGAGCCCCGCTCCCGGCCGCGCCCCGTCCGATCTCCTCGTCGCGGTCGTGCTCGTGGTCGCGGAGGGAGCGGAGTGCCTCGAGGTGTCGGTACGCGGCTCGGCGTGGACCGCCCGGTACGGTTGCGGCGCGGCGACCCGGCGCCGGATCCCCGGATGGGGGGAGGCGGCCCGGCCGGGTCTCGGCTCCGTCCTCGACGACGCGCTCGCCGCCTTGGACGCGGATCCGTCCCGGCTCGCCGTGGACCTCGCGGTCTCCGCCGCCGCCGTGGAGGCCGCGACCTGGGCGGACGTCTTCCCCCTCGTGGATGAGGCGACCTCGACCGGGGCGGCCACCGTGCGCATCGAGGGGACCCTGCCGCGGTCCCCGGCCCGGCGGTGTGTCATTTTCCCGGAGACCTCGCTCCAGTGGCTCGCCGCGCACCAGTCGCCCGACGGGCGCTGGGAAGCGGCCGGTTTCGGGGGGTGGTGCGACGGAAACGAGATGCGCGACCCGGCCGACGACGGCCGGGGACACACCGCATACGACGTCGGCGCCACCGCACTCACGCTCTCGGCCTTCCTCGGTGCCGGCTACACGAACCGCGGCCGGCACCCCTTCGCGAAGACGGTCTCGAAGGGCCTCCGCTACTTGAAGAAGGAACAGCGTGCGGACGGCTGTTTCGTCGATCCTGCCGCCCCGTGGTCTTCCGAGCAGCACGCGATCGCGACCCTCGCCCTGGTCGAGGCGTACGGGATTACGGGCAGCCCGATCTTCAAGGGGGCGGCCCAGCGGAGCCTCGACTTCCTTCCGCTCGCGTACCGATCGGGGTCGAGGGACGACCTCGTCCTGGCCGCGTTCACGGCGAGCGCACTGGCGAGTGCACGCGTCGTGAACGAGGACGCCCGCCGTCGCGGCCGGGAGCCGCCGCTCTTCTACGCCCCGGGTTTCGCCGAGGACCTCCACGTCCGCCTGCGCGACCTCGCCGATTCGCGGAGCCCCCGGGAGGCCGCGGTCGGGCTCCTCGGACGGTTCGCCCTCGCGGGGGAGCCGGCGAAGGGCGGGGAGGTGGAGGCCGCGGCGGGGATCGTCCTCCTCGAGCCGCCCGTCCGGGCCCCACGCGCCCGTCGGATCGACGCTTTCCACTGCCTCTTCGGCACGCTCGCGCTCTTCCGCGTGGGGGGGGCGCCTCGGAAGGCCTGGAGCGGGAAGCTGAAGGAGGCCGTGGTCGGGACGCAGCGCCGGGACGGAGCCGTCTGCTGCTACCGGGGCTCCTGGGACCCCGAGGGCTTGGGATCCGACCGGTTCGGCCGCGTTGGCGCCACGGCGCTCGGGACGCTCTGCCTCGAGGTGTACTACCGGTACGACCGGGTCTTTCGGTGCCCCTGAGGTTCGCGGGAACCCGGTTCGCGGGAACCCTGGGCGCGCCGCGGCGTCCAAGGGGGGCAAGCCGGGGGCCGGGCCCGCGGTCCGTTCGAACCCTTGACTTGGAGGGAACGGTCGTTCGAAGAGAGGGGTCCCGCTCCGAGCCGGCCGGGCCTAGAATGGCCGAGCGTTGCTCGAGTTCGGGAGAGAAGTCATGAGATCGGGTTCGTTTCACACCACCATCCTGCGGACGGCCGTCCTCCTCCTCCCCGTCCTCCTCGGGATCGGTCCGGCGCTCGCCGCCCCCGGCAAGTACCACGAGGACGAACGCGTCGGGTTCAAGGTCAAGACCCCGAGGGGCTGGACGCAGGCCGCCCTGAACGCGGATGAGGAGTGGATCGTCCTCAAGTACATCTCCGACAAGGAACACATCTACATCGACGCAACCGACAAGAGCACCTGGACGCACAGACCGGACATGACGGTCGTCACGTTCATCGACGAGGTGGTCAAGAAGGACGGCGTCGACGTCACCAAGGACGACGATGGCGGCGTCATTTTCGAGTTCAACAACCCCTACAAGAGCTACAAGGACTACCTGAAGCGGAGGTACCGCGGAGGCGGCTGGTTCATCTCCTCCGAGGAGGAGAGCGAGGTCAACTCGGTCCCCGTCACGCAGTACGAGATCAAGGTCGAGAAGCTGACGATGTCGGGCCCGAAGCGGATCGTCACCTGGGTCTACCACTTCGACGACGTCGACATCGCCGTGCAGTTCGAGGTGCTCGAGAATGCGTACGGAAAGCTCAAGAGGGACGTCCAGG
>JAUXCH010000640.1 GCA_030618975.1 Planctomycetia bacterium | reverse complement strand
TTGGCCTCCGACTTCCCCGGAGCGCCCCCCTCCCTCAGGTGCAGCAGCAGCCGGCGCAGGCTGTCCTCGTGGTCCTCCAGCCCGGCTCGTTCGAGGAGTGCCTCGTAGAGCTCGAAGACCCGGAGGAAGCCCTCGAGGCGCTCGCGCGCCTCGGGTGCCAGACGGGGAGCGGCCCTCGCCAGGCGCTCGCGCGCCTCGGCCGGCGCCAGCCCGGACTGCTTGACCTCCTTGACGAGCCGGAGCAGGCGCGCGCGGAAGCCCGGCCGGTGGCAGACGCCCTCGAAGACCTCGGCCGCGGCCCGGTGGGCCGCTTCGGCCATGAGACGATCGCGTTCCTCGGCCGCGGGCAGGGTCCGCACGCGGAAGGACTCGAGAAAGCGCTCTCCGGCCGAGGTGAACGTGGCGAACGGGTCGTCCAGGATGGCGCGGGCGTCCCAGCGGGAGAGGGCCACCCGTTGGAAGTGGAGCGCCTGGGAGTAGGTGGGCAGGACGAGCAGCGCCTCGCCCGGCCCGGCCGCGCCCCGCCCCCGGGAACCGGGCGTCGTGGCCGCCTGCCGGATCGCCTCGAGCGCGCGGGTGGTCTTGCCGCTGCCCGCGGGCCCCGTGAGGAGCGTCAGCCGGGACGGGGGGAGCGTCGGCGGGGACGGGGCGGGCTCGGAATCGGTCACGGGGCGCCGAGCCTACCTCCGGCCCCGGACGCCGCGGGGCGAGCCTTGCCGGGCCTCGGCCCCACGGTACGCTGCTCCACCTTCGCGACCGGGGCGTCCATGCGGAAGCAGCTCAACCCGACCGTCCGGCTGACCGGGACGGGAGCCTGCCTGCCGGATCGCGTCGTGGACAACGCGACGCTCGGCGAACTTGTGACCGGCTACGACGAGAGCATCTCGGGCCCCTTCCCCGACTGGGTGGACCAGGTCACGCACATCCACGAGCGGCGGTTCGCAGAGCCCGACGTTCGCACGTCCGACCTGGCGCTCGTGGCCGCCCGGCAGGCGCTCGCCGCCGCGGGCATCGAGGCGTCCGACGTCGGGATGGTGGTCTACGCGTCCTTCACCCTCAGCCAGATCCTGCCCGGCGACCACTGTCGCCTGACGGAGCTGCTGGGCGTCCCCACCGTACCGACGTTCCAGCTGATGGCGGCGTGCGCGGGCTCGATCTACGGCCTGGGCGTCGCGTACTCGATGGTGGCCGCGGGCCTCTACGACCACGTGCTCGTCATCGGTACCGAGACGATCGCCCACACGCTGAACTTCGCGGATCCCCTCACGTCGATCATCTTCGGCGACGGGGCGGGCGCGGCCGTGGTCTCGCGGCATGGCGGCTCGAACGGCGACGGGAAGGGCATGCTGGCACCGACGCTCGCCTCGGAGTTCAGCCCGCGGGCCATCCACCTGGGCAACAGCAACGTCCCCATCGACACGCCCGTCTTCCCGGACCGCGCCCTGCGGCCCGGCGTCCCGCTCGTCGCCCAGGCGCTGATCGAGATGGAGGCCGGGCCGAGCGTGCTCCGCCGCGCCATCGTTCACATGGCCGGCCTCACCGCGCGGTGCCTGGGGTACGCCCCCAAGGACCTGAAGCGGGGTGACGACGGACTGCGCGAGTCCCTCGACCGGGCCTGGATCGTCCCGCACCAGGCCAACGGCCGCATCACCGACGGCCTGGTCGACCGGCTGGAGATCGAACCCGAGCGCGCCATCCGCACGATCTACCGCTACGGGAACATCTCGGCGGCCAGCAACCTGATCGCCCTCGACCACGGCATCCGATACGGCAACACCCGCCGCGTGCTCGACGACGACGGACACGTCACGGCCATCGAAACGCAGCCCGAGCACAAGATCCGGGACGGGGACCTCGTGCTGATGCCCTCGATCGGCGGGGGCTACCTGATGGGGTGCATCGGGTTCGTGCTCTGAGCGCGCGCGGAGGGGGGAGAGCCATGGCTGCCCCGGCCCAAGCGAACCATCGCCTGCTGTGGCCGTACGCCCTGCCGTACGCCCTGTACGTCTCGCTGGGCCTGCTGGCGCCCGAGGTCGTGTCCATCGACGTCGTCTACGGCCTGCGCATCGTGCTCTGCGCCGCGGCGTTGATCGCCTTCCGCCACCGGTACGCGAGGCTCCGAGGACCCCGATCACCGGCCGTCTCGGCACTGGTGGGAGGACTGGCGGGGCTCGTGGGGTTGGCCCTGTGGGTGGGACTCGTGCTCCCCTTCGCGCCGGTCTCGGGCGAGCCGTGGACGGAGTGGGGCTTCGTCCTGCGATGCGTCGCAGCCGTCGCCGTCGTGCCGATCCTGGAGGAGTTGCTGATGCGCGGGTACGCACTGCGGCTGCTGCTCCAGTGGGACCGTGCGCGGCAGGCGGGCGAGGCCCAGCCCTTCGCCCAGGCCTTCGATCACTCCTCGATCGACGACGTCGCCCCCGGAGACTGGACGGCCCTGGCGATCCTCGGCTCCTCGATCCTCTTCGCCGCCGGGCACCTGCCCCACGAGTGGCCGGCCGCTCTCGCCTACGGCCTGCTCATGGCCGGCCTCTGGGTCCTCCGCAAGGACCTCCTGTCCTGCGTCGTCGCCCACGCGGTGACGAACCTGGGCCTCGCCCTCCTGGTTCGGGGTGCCGGCCTCTGGCAACTCTGGTAGGGCCGCGGACGGCGCGTCTCCGGCGTGGCGGAACCGCTACCGCTCCAGCGTCGTCCGCTTGCCCCGCCGGATCACGTCCAGGCTCAGGGGCGCGCGCTCCCGGGCCGCCGCGCGCAACAGGGCGGCCGCCTCGTGGAAGTCGGTCACCGCCTCGCCGCGTACGGACACGATCACGTCGTAGCGCTCGAGGCCGATCTCGGCCGCCTGCGTGCCGGGGACTACACGCGTCACGAGCGCGCCGTGGCCGGGCTCCAGCCCGAGGTGCACCGCGAGCACGGGCTCCGGGACCACGAGCAGCACACCGAAGATCGCCGGCTTGCCGGCCTCGTTCGCCGGCGTGGTCTCGGTCTCCGGCGGCACGGGCAGACCCGGGTCAGCGGGCCGGCGACGGAAGATCTGCACGGGCCCGAGCTGGATGTGGATCCCGAATCGCTCCAGCCGGTCGCGCAGCTCGGGGTGCTCCTCCTTGATCTCGTCGAGCGTCCGGCCCTTGATCTCGGTCACCTGCTCCTCGCCGTTCTCGTCCGTCTCGCGAATGCGCACGGTGACGCCTTCGGCGTCGTGGACGACCTCGACGCCCTGACTGCCGTGCGAGAAGGAGAAACCGCTTCCCGGTCGGGGCAGGCTGAAACCGGGACGGAAGAGGCTGGGGTTCGCCTGCTTGAAGGCGGCCCACTTCTCCTTCAGCTTGGGCATGCCGTCGCGCTTCTCCAACTCCGGACTGCGCGCCAGGACGTCCTCGAGGGTGCGACCGCGATACGCGCGGGGCGCCTCCCGGTCGAGCAGGGTCACCTGGACGAGCACGCCCGCGAAGACCTGGGCGTCGAGACGGAGGCCGGGAGCTTCGAGTCGCTCGGAGCTCGGACCGAACACGCCAAACGCGCGCGGGCCGGTCCCGTCGAACATGCGGCGTCTCAGCTCCTCGATCCGGCGCTCGACCTCGTCGAAGCCGGAGGGCGGCAGCGGAAGCGGAAGCGGCGGCGCGGACTCCTGTCCCATGTAGCG
>JAUXCH010000382.1 GCA_030618975.1 Planctomycetia bacterium | reverse complement strand
GGTCGGCGCAGATCGTCCTCGACCTCTGAAAGCCTCGACCTCTGAAAGCCTCGACCTCTGAAAGGAGGAACACGCATGAACCTCCCGCTCGAACGCGTGGACACGTGGCGGTGGCGCATCCCGAAGCACGGAGACATGCTGACCGGCGGCCTCGTCTTCGCCAGCGAGGCGCTCATGGCGCGCATCCAGCACGACCGCGCCCTCGAGCAGGTCCGCAACGTGGCCTGCCTGCCGGGCATCGTGGGAAACAGCCTCGGCATGCCCGACCTCCACTGGGGCTACGGGTTCCCGATCGGCGGCGTGGCGGGCTTCGACCCGGACGAGGGCGTGATCAGTCCGGGCGGCGTGGGCTACGACATCAACTGCGGGGTGCGCCTCCTGCGCTCCCACCTCGACGCCGACCGCGTCGTGAAGCGGATGCCGAAGCTGGTCGACGCGCTCTACGAGGCCGTGCCCTGCGGCGTCGGCGCCGCGCGCGGCGACCTCCGCCTCGACAACGAGGCGCTCGACCGCTGCCTCGTGGGGGGCGCCCGTTGGGCCGTCGAGAACGGCCTCGGCGAGCCCGAGGACGTGGAGCACACCGAGGAGAACGGTTGCCTCGACGGCGCCGACACGTCCGAGGTGACGCCGCGCGCGCACGGTCGTGGGCAGAAGCAGCTGGGAACGCTCGGGTCCGGCAACCACTTCCTCGAGGTGGACCGCGTCGCGGAGGTGTTCGATCCCGCCCTCGGCGAGGCGCTCGGGCTCCACGTGGGGCAGGTCGCCGTGCTCATCCACTCGGGCAGCCGAGGCCTGGGTCACCAGGTGTGCACCGACTTCCTGCCCGTCATGAAGCAGGCGGCGAAGGGCCACGGCATCCGGCTGCCCGATCCGCAACTCGCCTGCGCCCCCTTCCGATCCGAGGAGGGGCAGCGCTACTTCGGTGCGATGCGCGCGGCGGTGAACTACGCGTTCGCGAACCGCCAGGTGATCGCGCACAAGACGCGCGAGGCGTTCCGCGCCGTCTTCGGCGAAGGCGTGAAGCTCGAGCAGGTGTACGACGTCTGCCACAACATCGCCAAGGTGGAACGCCACGTGGTCGACGGCACGGAGCGCGAGGTCGTCGTGCACCGCAAGGGCGCGACGCGGGCGTTCCCACCGGGGCATCCGCTGACGCCCGAGGCGTACCGCGAGGTGGGCCAGCCGGTGATGGTGCCGGGCGACATGGGACGGTACTCGTTCGTCCTCGTGGGAACCGAAGGCGCGAGGGCGGAGACGCTGGGCTCCTCCTGCCACGGGGCGGGCCGCCTCCAGAGCCGCACCAAGGCGCGCCAGGCCACGCGCGACCGGAACATCCCGAAGGAGCTCGCTTCGCGCGGCATCGAGGTCCGCGCCGCGAGCCGCCGGACGATCGACGAGGAGTACCCCGAGGCCTACAAGGACGTGGCCGACGTCGTCGACGTCGTCGTCGGCGCGGGGATCGCCCGCGTGGTCGCGCGCCTGGAGCCGCTGGGCGTGGTGAAGGGCTGAAGACTCGCGTTCGCACGGGGCCGGTGGGCAGGCCGCCCCGGCCTTCCTCCTAGAATGCCGCGCCCTGCAACCCGGGAGAGAACGACGATGAACGTACGGATTCGCAGCCTGCTCACCGCCCTGCTCGTGATCGGCGTCGCGGCCTGCTTCGCGGTGCCGGCCTTCACCGAGGAGCCCGAGGCTCCGCACGGCGATCCGATGGCCAAGGCCATGGCGGAGGCCGGCCAGCCGGGCCCGGACCACGCCTGGATGGGCTTCATGGTCGGATCCTGGAACGTGGCCACGAAGATGTGGATGGGACCCGGCGAGCCGCAGACCTCCGAAGCACGGATGGAGACCCGCTGGCACATGGGCCGCCGCTTCCTGCGCTCGGAGTACTCCGGTGAGCTCAGCGGCCAGGACTTCCGCGGTGAGGCGACGATGGGCTTCGACAACACCACGCAGCAGTACAAGACCGTGTGGATCGACAACATGAGCACGCACATCCTGCGCGGCGAGGGCACGCGCGAAGGCGGCGTGATCACGGTGACGGGCACGAATCACATGCCCACGATGGGCGCGATCCCCTTCCGTACCGTCTACACGAAGAAGAGCGACGACGAGTACGTGATGGAGGACTTCTGGACCATGCAAGGCATGGGCGAGATGAAGACCATGGAACTCACCTTCACCCGCGCGAAGTAATCCGACGGTGGGGCAACCCCTCTACCTCGACCACCCGTCCACCACGCCCGTCGACCCACGCGTCGTCGAGGCGATGGAGCCGTTCTGGAACGAGCGCTTCGGACACCCCGCGAGCCGCCACCACCCGTACGGGTGGGATGCGGAACGTGCGGTGGACGAGGCCCGCGCGTCCGTTGCGCTCCTCGTCGGCGCCGAGGCGCGCGAGATCGTGTTCACCTCCGGCGGCACGGAGGCCGACAACCTCGCGGTGAAGGGCGTGGCGGAGGCGTTCGTCTCCAAGGGGCGCCACCTCGTCACGACGGCGATCGAGAACCGGCCGGTCGCCGACTCGTGCGCCTGGCTGGAGTCGCGGGGCTGGGAGGTCACGCGCGTCGCCGTCGACGAGTCGGCGCGCGTGGACCCGGCGGCGATCGACGCGGCGATTAGGGACGACACCGTCCTCGTCTCCGTGCAGTGGGCGAACCCCGAGGTGGGCACGGTGCAACCGATCTCCCGGAGCGGCGGCGTCTGCGAGGCGCGAGGCGTCCTCTTCCACACCGACGCGACCCAGGCCGCTGCGTGGTTGCCGCTCGACGTGGTGGCGCACGACGTCCACCTGCTCTCGCTCACCGCGCACCGCCTGTACGGACCGAAGGGGGTGGGCGCGCTCTACGTCCGGCGGAGGAGGCCCCGCGTGCGGCTCGCCGCCCAGATCCACGGCGGCGGCCACGAGCGTGGGCTCCGCGGTGGCACGGTCAACGTGCCCGGGGTCGTGGGGTTCGGGACGGCGGCGTCCCTCTGCCGGGAGGAACACGAGGACGACGCCCGCCGCGTCGGCGCGCTTCGCGACCGGCTGCAGGCGGGGCTCGAGGAAGGCGTCGAAGGCGTCCGGGTCCTGGGGGCGTCCCGGGGAGGCCGGCTCCCCGGCGTCCTGGCCCTGACGGTGGACGGCGTGGAGGGGGAGAGCCTGTTGCTGGGCGCGTCGGGTCTCGCGTTTTCGACCGGTTCGGCCTGCAGCAGCGCCACGCTGGAGCCGTCCCCGGTCCTCGGGGCCATGGGGCTTTCGAAGGCCGAGGCGGACGCGAGCGTGCGCTTCGGCCTCGGGCGGTTCACGACCGAGCAGGACGTCGACCGTGCCGTTGGCATCCTCACGGACGCGGTGGTGCGCATCCGACGCGCCGGCGCTTGACCGGGCGGGACCGCCGTCCCCCCGGCGACCGCCTACAATCGGCCCTCCTCGAATCGCCCCCCGGAGTCGCTCCATGTCCATCACCATGACACCCCACGCCGCCGAGAAGGTCCGCCAGCTCCTGAGCCAACCGGATCAGGAAGCCGCCACGGGGCTCCGCGTGAAGGTCGTCGGTGGGGGCTGCGCGGGCATGAGCTACGAGCTCGTCCTCGAGAAGGAGGCCGGCGAGGCCGACGCGGTCTACGAGTCGGAAGGCTTGAAGATCTTCGTCGATCCGAAGAGCGGCCTCTTCCTGAACGGGACGCAGATCGACTACCACGAGTCGATCATGGGCTCGGGCTTCAAGTTCGAGAACCCCAACGCCACGGGAGGTTGCGGGTGCGGGGAGTCTTTTTCCGCTTGAGGGTGACGTCATGAGCCACGCGCTCGAGCACTACCTGGAACGCGCCGTCCACGTCCACCTCCCGTCCTTCGACGCCTGGTTTCCGTCGCCCTTCGACTGGTCGCGCCTGTGCGCGGACGTCCCGGACATGGCGCGCCGCCTCGGCCATCCGCCGCCCGAGGAGGGGGAGCAGGTGCTCGAGGACATGGCGCGGACGGTCTTTCAGGGATCGCACCTCTTCGCCCTCGCCGTGCTGGGCGCCGCGGCGCAGGGGTCGTCCGATCCCGACCTGCTGCTCGATCACCTGGCCTCGCCGTGCAGCGAGGAGGAAGAGGATGCGTTCGGTGACCTGGTCGGCTGCTGCCTGCGCGTGGTCGAAGACCACGTGTTCGCCGAGGCCCCGGAGGCTCCGGAGACGTCCGACCGGGTGGAGCGCGCCTCGGACCTCGTCCGGGCCGTCTGGCCCGCCGTCACCCACATCCTCGCAGCCGACGACAGCCGGATCTTCGAGCGGGCGGGCGACTCCGCCGACGTGCTCTGGGGCGTCGCCCGCGTGGGCGCGGTCCTGGCGGCCTTCCGCTGGATGGCCGCGGAGGCATGTGCCGAGGGCTGGCCGGAGCTCGAGCTCGACGGCTGACCGTCGCGAGGCCCTGACCGTCGCGAGGCAGTGGGGTGCCTCCGCGGGTAGCATCCCCGATTCGACTTCGAACCCCGAGAGGACGCATGAGCACTCATCACGTCGAGAAGGTCGTCATCATCGGCAGCGGGCCCGCGGGCTGGACTGCCGCCATCTACGCCGCGCGCGCCGCCCTGGACCCGCTGGTCTACGAGGGCATGCCCACCCAGCAGATGATCCCGGGCGGGCAGCTCATGTTCACGACGGAGGTGGAGAACTACCCCGGGTTCCCCGAGGGCGTGGACGGCAAGGACATGATGAAGCTGTTCCGCGACCAGGCGGCCCGTTTCGGAACGCGGATCGTCACGGACGACATCGCGAAGTGCGACTTCTCGAGGCAGCCCTTCGTCCTCCACGACTCGGAGGGCAACGAGATCCTCACGCACTCCGTCATCGTCGCGACGGGGGCCAAGGCGAGGTGGCTCGGCATCGCCAACGAGGAGCGCCTGGCACAGTCCGGAGGCGGCGTCTCGGCTTGCGCTGTCTGTGACGGCGCGCTTCCGGCGTTTCGCGATCAGCCTCTGGTCGTGATCGGAGGTGGCGACACGGCGATGGAGGAGGCTCTCTACCTCACGAAGTTCGCGTCGAAGGTGACGATCGTCCATCGCCGCCACGAGCTCCGGGCCAGCCGGGTCATGCAGGACCGTGTGCTGGGCAACCCCAAGATCGAGGTCGCCTGGAACAGCGTGGCCACCGAGGTCTACGGCGACATGGTGATCAGCGGCGTCCAGCTGACCGACACGAAGACCGGAGAGACCCGCGACGTCGAGTGCAAGGGGATGTTCGTGGCCATCGGCCACGAGCCGAACACCGCCTTCTTCGACGGGCAGCTCGACATCGACGAGGCCGGCTACCTGCTCGTGAAGGACCCGCTGCGCACGACCACGAACATCGAAGGCGTCTTCGCGGCCGGCGACGTGTCCGACCAGATCTACCGCCAGGCGATCACCGCAGCGGGGATGGGCTGCAGGGCCGCGATCGACGCCGAGCGCTGGCTGGGCGCGCAAGGCGTCGAGTAAGCGGGCCCCCCCCCCGAAGATCTACACCCGACCCCGAAGATC
>JAUXCH010000604.1 GCA_030618975.1 Planctomycetia bacterium | reverse complement strand
CGAACGCGGCGGCCCAGCCCGCCTCGACCTGGAGTCCGTGTCCCCTCAACGTCGACGCTCCATCACGCCCCGCCGAGGACGAGCAACCGCTCCTCGGTCATCTCGCGCACGGTGTAGGCGGGTCCCTCGCGTCCCATGCCCGAGTTCTTCACGCCGCCGTAGGGCATCGGGTCGCACCGCCACGACGGCACGTCGCCCTGGATGATGCCGCCGACCTCGAGCACGTCCCAGGCGCGGCGGACCTTCGAGACGTCCTGCGTGAAGATGCCCGCCTGGAGTCCGTAGCGGGAGTCGTTGACCATGGCCAGGCCCGCTTCGTAGTCGTCGTACGCGGCGAGCACGGCCACCGGCCCGAAGACCTCGTTCTGGACGACCTCCTGCTCCTTCGGCACGTTCTCCAGCAGCACGGGCGCGAGCACGTTCCCGTCTCGACCGCCGCCCACGAGCAGCCTGCCGCCCGCCTCGACCGCCGCGTCCACCCAGGCCGCGACGCGGTCGGCGTCGCCCGCGCTGATCAGGGGCCCGCAGACCGTGTCGGACGCCAGGGGGTCCCCGAAGGAAATCGCCCTCGTCGCGGCGACGAGGGCCTCTCGCAGCTCGTCGTAGACGCTTCGGTGGACGAGCACGCGCTGCACGCTGATGCAGGACTGGCCGGCGTAGCCGTACGCCGCGCCCGCGATCTTCTTTGCGACGGTCTCCAGGTCCCCCGCGTCCGGCTCGACCATCACGGCCGCGTTGCCGCCGAGCTCGAGGGTCACGCGGCGGCGCTTCCCCGTCCCCTCCAGCCCCCAGCCGACGACGTCCGAGCCCGTGAAGGTGACGAGCCGGAAACGCTCGTCCCCGACGAGGGCGGCGGCCTCGGCCCCGGGGCACGGCAGGACCGACAGCGCGCCGTCCGGCAGTCCCGACTCCTGGAGCATCTCCGCCAGCAGGAGGGCGGGAGAGGGAGTCTGGCTCGCGGGCTTCACCACGATCGGACAGCCGGCGGCCACGGCCGGCGCCACCTTGTGCGCGACCAGGTTCAGCGGGAAGTTGAACGGCGTGATCGCGAGGACGGGCCCGATGGGCACGCGCCGCACGAGTCCCAGTCGCCCCGCCCCCGAGGCGTAGCCCGAGAGGTCGAGCGCCTCGACCTCCGGGCTCCGGGCGACGCGCGCGGCCGCGGCCAGCGTGTCCCGGCAGCGCGTGGCCTCGACGCGCGCCAGGGCGAGGGGCTTCCCCGCCTCGCGGGCGATCGAGTCGGCCACCTCGTCGTGGCGGCGTGCGAGGTGCGCGCACGCCGTCTCGAGGATCTGCACCCGCTCGTGCGCGGGCAGCGCGGCCAGGGCCGGCGCGGCGACCTGGGCGGCCTCGGCCGCGCGCGCGCGGTCGTCCTCCCCGGCACGCGCCACCTCCGCCACGACCGCGCCGTCGAAGGGGGAGCGCACGGGTCGAGCGCCCTCCCCGTCGGACCACGACCCGGCGAGGAAGAGCTTGCGTACGGTCATGAGCGGCCTTTCTATTCTTCGACGGGCCGGAGGCGCGCCGCGCGCTCGGCCCCCACGTTTCGCCAGGCACCCCGGTGCTCGAGGTGCTTGATCCGCTTCTCGATCGCGCGGATCCACGGCCGCGACGCGCGCAGCGTGCCGCCGAGATAGGCGCGGAGGATCGCCAGCAGGAAGCGCGGCGGGACGACCTCGCGCAGCGAGAGCGCCAGGGCCGCGAGCCCCTCCGCGGCCTTGCGGCGCCTGACGCTCAAGCCCCCGCGCTCCAGGCGCATGACGTCGAGGAACGTGAGCGCGCGACGTCCCCCGGCCGCGGACCCGTCGACGAGCACGTGCCACGCGTGGAGATCCGGATGGAAGAAGCGCGCGGTGTGGAGGCCGCGGAGCGTCGAGCCGATGCCGCGGGCCAAGGCCGTGCTCTCGTGCGGCCCGGACTGCCTCAGCGCGAGGGCGAGGTACTCGTCGAGAGCGAGGCCGGGGGCCTCGCGCGTGAGCAGTGCGCCGACCGCACGGCCGTCCACCTGGCCCTCCATGCAGAGCCACGGCTCGGGAGCGCGGAACCCCGCGGCACGCAGCGCGAGGTTGTTCTGGAACTCCACGATCGGGCTGCGGCGGCGATCCGCCGGGTCGTTGACCTTGAGGTAGAGAGGGAGACCCTCCAGCTCCAGTCGGCGCACGAACCGCGTGCGGTGCTGCTGGACGAGCGCCCCCTCCTCGGTCGTCACGAGCCGGTCGAGCGCGAGGTAGCCGGTCCGATCGAGGAGGGCGCGGGCACGCCGCAGCACGAAGCCCCTCCCCCGCGCCGCATCCAGCGGAAGGACGCGGTCCTGGTGCTCGCGTGCGCCCTCCGAGCGGGTGAGCAGCTGCGTCGAAGAGTGGACCTTCGCACCCCCGACGATGGCGATCTCGATGCCGAGCCTCAGGCTCGTCGCACGCTCGGGGATCGTGTCCGGCGTGTAGTCGCGGCCCTTCGCGTGCACGGCCGGTTGGAGGACCTCCAGGAGGCGATCCACGGTCGTGTCGGAGAAGACCGTGACGTAGTCGACGGATTCGAGCGCCGCGACGGTCTCGGCGCGTTCGCGGGCGGGCACCACGGGCCGTCCCGGGCCCTTCGCCGCGCGCACGCTCGAGTCGTCGTTCACGGCGACGACCAGGACACCGCCGAGCGTCGCCGCCTCCTCGAGCGCGCGGACGTGCCCGACGTGGAGCAGGTCGAAGCCGCCGTTGGTCAGCACGATGCGCCGCCCGGCGCGGCGGTGCGAGTCGAGCACGTCGCGGAGCGCGTCTTCCGCGAGGATCTTGTCGGTGGCGCTCATGTCGACAGGGCCTCCCCCGGCCGGTCGGGCAGGGGGAGCGCCTCGCGCTCGAGGATCCACAGGACGGCCTCGCGCACGTCGCGCGCCACGAAGTCGGGGTCGTACGGCCCGCCCACCGGAAGCGGCCACTTGTCGCGTCCCCCCGCCAGGAGGACACAGGTCGTTCCCGCGCGCTTGCCGGCCACGACGTCGCGCTCGCCGTCGCCGAGCGAGTACGAGCGAGCCAGGTCGATGCCCAGGTCGGCGGCGGCCCGGTGCCACATCCCCTCGTTCGGCTTGCGGTCCTCGTGCTCCCTCGCGAAGGGCTCGACGGTGCCGTCCGGGTGGTAGGGGCAGTAGTAGGTGGCCGCCAAGTCGACGCCGGACGCGGCCAGCACGGCCCCGAGGCGCGCCGCCACCTCCTCGTAGCGCTCGACCGTGTACCGTCCCCGCGCGATGCCCGACTGGTTCGTCACGACGACGAGGAGGAAGCCGGCCTGCGACAGGGCGCCGAGGGCGTCCGCGACGCCCGGGAAGACCTGCACGCCGTCGGGATCGCCGAGGTAGCCCGGGTCGTGGATCAGGGTCCCGTCCCGGTCGAGGAAGACGGCGCGGGCCGGGGGGGACGCGGGGTTCTCGGACATGTCCTCAGGCCTGCTCCCCCCCCTGCATCCTCTCCACGACGCGTGTCGTGCTCCGCCCCTCGAGCAGCGGGAGCAGGACGACCTTTCCGCCGCGTGCCTCCACGACCTCGCGGCCGACGACCCCCTTGTCGCGCCAGTCCTCCCCCTTCACGAGTACGTCCGGCTGGACCGTCTCGATCAGCGCGAGAGGCGTGTCCTCGTCGAACACCACCACGTGGTCCACGCACGCCAGGCCGGAGAGCACCTCGACGCGGTCGACTTCGCCGTGGATGGGGCGGTCCGCGCCCTTGATGCGGTGCACGCTCGCGTCGGAGTTCAGGCCGACGATCAGGACGTCCCCCTGCCGGCGCGCCGTAATCAACCTGCTGCGTGCCAGCATGGTGCTTCACCCGCGTGGACGAAATGGCAGGCTTTCTT
>JAUXCH010000941.1 GCA_030618975.1 Planctomycetia bacterium | reverse complement strand
TCGTCGAAGAAGGCCGGCGCACCGAGCAGGTGGTGCGTCTCGGAGAGGGCCTCGAGATCAGCGTCCGGGTGCTCGGCCCGGAAGACGAACCCGTGGCGGACGCCTCCGTGCTCCTCGCCGGTCCGCTTCGTTCTACGGGCCAGGCCACGACGGACGCAGAAGGCCACTGCCGGATCCAGGGCATCGCACCGCTCGTCGAGCCGGACCGGTACTGGGAGTCGATGGTCTACTACCAGGTGGAGACGAAGGGCTACGCGCTGCGCTTCGGGTATCGGGGCATACCGCGCGACGAGATGACGTTCGAGCTGGAGCTGCGCCTCGTGCGCGGGGTTCCGGTGCGGCTGCACGTCATCGACGACGCCGGAATACCGCTCGAGAACGTCGAGGTGAGCCTGACGCTGGACACCAACGCGGCCAACTCGCTTCCGAGCTCGATCACCTTCACGACGGACGCAGCCGGTTGGGTGGAACTACCTCGGCTCGGACCCAGACCGTGCAGCGTGACGCTGGTGAACCGCGAAGGCGGCTACCAGACCGAGCGGATCGAGCTCGTCGTGGGAACGGAGGGGATCGAGCGCGAGATCGTCCTCGAGCGGCGCCGGGCGAGCCTCGCGGGCACGGTACTGCTGCCCGACGGCTCCGCGGCGACGGGCGGGCACGTCTGCGTCGTGCCCGTGGAGGCTGACCGTGCGCATCGGCTGACCCGCGCCGGCCCCGACGTCGCAGCCGACGGCACATTCCAGCTCGCTGACCTGAAGGGCGGCCGACAGGTGCTGGTGGCGTCGGTGCCGGGCTTCCCCCCGCAGTGGCAGGAGATCGAGGTCGTTCCGGGGCAGGCGCGCGAGGGCGTCGTCTTCCGACTCGAGTCGCGTGGTCGGATCCGGGGTCGGGTGCTTGCATGGGACGACACGCCGATCGCCGATGCCGCTATGCACCTCGTCGTCCTGCGCATCCAGGAGATCGCAGGTCGTGAGTTGCACTCGATGGTCCAGGTCCCGCTGGGCGGGACCGACGCGGACGGGCACTTCGAGCTCCAGGGTGTCGACGAGGAGCCGCTGACGCTCTCCGTGCATCGGGAAGGCTGGATACGGGCCTGGCCGTGGCCGGAGGACGTGCGCGCCGGAACCGACGACGCGCTCTTCGTCATGAAGCCGGCGAGCGAGGGATCGGGCATGCCGCTCCTCGCACGCGTCACCGCTGGGGGGCAACCGTACGACGGGAAGCTGAGTGTCACGGTCATGGATCCGGGCGGCGGGAACCCTGTTGGCGCCATCGCGCCGGTCTCGAAGGGCAACGGACGCTACGAGTGCCGCATCCACGGACGGCCTCCGGGTCGCCACGACCTGCGCTTCACCGCGCCGGGCTGGCGACCGTTCGAGGTACGCGCGTTCGAGGTCCGTCACCGTCCGCCGCGCCCCGAGGTCGTCGTCACGCTGGACCGTGGCGCGGTGCTGGAGCTCCACGTGGTCGACGGGGACGGCCAGCCGTGGGCGAACCGGTGGCTTCAGTACGGGATGGGCCAGATCCGGACGGACGACCGCGGCATCGTCGAACTGGGCGGGCTCGAGCCGGGCAAGCTGGCACGGTTGCACGTGTCCGATCCGACCGACCTGCGCTACACGTACGCGTACTTCGAGTCGGTCCCGGTGCCCGGCGCGCTCGAGGTCGTCATGCGTCGCTGCGGACACGTCCGAGTGGCCACGCCCTTCCTGTACTCGACCGTGGAGCACGACCTGGTGTTTCAGGCGCTCGACGCGGAGGGGAACGTGGTCGACACGCGCACGCACCCCGCGGGTCGTTACGGCGACGTGCAGCGCCAGGCGTACGGCTCCCTCAAGGTCTACGCAGACGGCACGTACCGGATCGTGCTCGAGACGGACGGCAAGCGGGCCGAGACGGAGGTCGAGGCCC
>JAUXCH010000905.1 GCA_030618975.1 Planctomycetia bacterium | reverse complement strand
GGTCAGAGTGTCCACCGCCGGCCGGAGATCACGAAGTTCCGGAACCCGTCCCGGTCGTGGGGCTGCTGCGGACCTGGACGTCTTCCGGGAGTCCGGCGAACGCATCCACCGCCCCCGGATCCTCCAGCACGTCCGAGACGTTGGGGAAGACGTAGAACGCGCCCTTGGGCATCGGACACGCAATGCCTCGGATCCGGTTCCCCTCCTCGACGACGGCGTCGGCGATGTGCTTCGGCAGCGGGAAGTCGGGCTGCCCGAGGTTCCAGAAGGCTAGAGGAGATCCTCCAGGCGGCGGCGCAGGCGGGCGGCGTCCTCGCCCTCCCCGCGGTCCAGCACCTGGACGACACGGCCCTCGCCGAGCACGACGACCCGGTCGGCGATGCGGCTCGCCTGGCCCAGACCGTGGGAGACGGCCACCACGCTCAGGGGCCCCCGGAGGCGGAGGATGAGCTCCTCGATCCGCCGCGCCGAGCGGACGTGCAGCGACGCGGTGGGCTCGTCGAGCAGCAGGATCTCGGGCTCGAGGACGAGCGCGCGGGCGAGGCAGAGCCTCTGCTGCTGGCCTCCGGAGAGGGTGAGCGCGCCGTCGCCGAGGCGGTCCCTGACCTCGTCCAGGAGGTCGGCCTTCCGTAGGGCTTCCTCGATCGGGCCGCGAGCCTGCTGCTTGCCGAGTCCCCGGGCCAGGCGGAGCGGCAGGGCGAGGTTCCTCTCGATCGAGAGCGGGAGCACGTTCGGCGTCTGGAAGACCATCGCCACGCGCCGGCGGAGCCAGGCGGGGTCGATCGTCGGATCGTGGACGTCGAGCAGCCGCCCGCCGAGCCGCACTTCCACCGAACCCGAGCGCGCGTGCCCGGGGAACAGCTCGTTCAGGCGGTTCAGGGTGCGGAGGAGGGTCGTCTTGCCGGACCCCGACGGTCCGACGAGGACCGTGACGCGCCCTCGCGGCACCTCGAGGTGCACGTCTCGGAGTACCGCGCGCCCCCGGAAGGAGACGCGGACCGCGTCGAGTCGGGCTACCGGCTCCATCGTCGCTCCATACCCCGGTGCAGGAGAACCGAGACGCCGAACATGCCGACGGTGATCAGGAGGAGGACGAGCGCGGCGCCGAAGCCCTGCGCCAGCTCGTCCTGGTTCTGGTACTCGGAAGCCGTCACGTAGATCCGGAAGGGGAGGGCCTCGTACTTCCCGGACAGTCCGCTCGGCAGCCCCGCGTTCCAGACGGCGCCGGTGAGCATGATCACGGCGGTGTCTTCCGCCGCCCGGCCGATCGCGAGCATCACGCCGGCGAGTATGCCCCGCACCGCGTGGGGGAGGAGCACGAACCGGATGCCCTGCCACCGCGTGAAGCCGAGGCTGGGGCCGACGAGCCGGACATTCTCGGGAACTCCCTGCAAGGCGCTCTGGGTCGTTCGGATCAGGTACGGCAGCACCAGCAAGCCGATGCAGAGACCCGAGAGCAGCAGACAGGTCTGGGCGTGGGGTGCGACGGTCCTGCGGAGGAAGAGGATCAGCGCGAACCCGAACAGGCCCATCACGATGGACGGGACGCCGGACAGCATGTCGACGCCCAGGTCGAACACGCGCCGCGTGCGCGGGGGGGCGTACTCCGAGAGGTAGATGCCGCTGGCGACGCCGATGGGCACGGCGAAGGCCGTAGCCAGTCCGACGAGCGCCAGCGTTCCCGCCACGGCCGGCCAGATGCCGCCGAAGACGGGCGCCCGTCCCGTGAGCGCCTCCCAGGCCGGCGTGTCGCCGAACAGGAAGGACGGGCCGAGGACGGGACCGCCGCGCTGGACGAGCACACCGATCAGGGCGGCGATGCCGACCAGGAGTCCGAGCCCCGCCGCCCAGGCGAAGACAAGGGCTGCCCGCTCAGGCCACCGGCGCATGGCGACCCTTCCGGCGACCGGACGCCTGGAGCGAACGGGCCAGGAGACCGAGGATCCCCGTCAGGAGGAGCAGGATCAGGCCCGCCGCGAAGATGGAGGCGTACCCGGGGTCCTGGGAGTCCGTCGAGTGGAACAGGGCGACGTGCGCCGTGAGCGCGCGGACGGAATCGAGCGGCGAGGACGGGACCTGCGCCGCGTTGCCCGAGAGCACCAGCGCGAT
>JAUXCH010000864.1 GCA_030618975.1 Planctomycetia bacterium | reverse complement strand
GTCGTGGTCCTTGCGGGGCCCGTCGGTCGGTAGGAGCGCGTGATCCGCCGCCCTTCCGGCGTCACCACCTCCACCTGGTAGTCGACGTCGGGCGCGATGCCGCGGAACGCATAGCGACCCCCATGGTCCGTCCGGTCCGCGCGGTTCGTCCAACGGCCCAGGAGCCGGACCGAGGCTCCGGAGATCGGTCGTTTCGCCGCGTCGCGCACCACGCCTTGCAGCACGGGGCCCGGCCGGAGCTCGAGCCGGACGTCGTGCCGGCCTGCCGACAGCGGGTCCGAGAGGACGCTTCGGGTATCCGTCGCCTCCCACTCGTTCCAGGCTGCGATCCGGTACGTGCCCGGTGACAGACCACGGACCTCGAAGAAGCCGTCCGCGGTGACCCTGCGAGGCG
The DNA here is from genome assembly GCA_030618975.1 of Planctomycetia bacterium. Taxonomy (GTDB): domain Bacteria; phylum Planctomycetota; class PLA2; order PLA2; family JAEUHO01; genus JAUXCH01. Next base: position 1,888 of record JAUXCH010000864.1, on the reverse strand, counting down.
TCCACAGCGCGGGTCGCCCGTGCTCGGGAACGGCTGCGACCCGCAAGACGTCGAGTGAGCCGCCCGCGGGATCCGAGAGGCGCCCACTGATGCGCCGCTCCGGCACGACGACGAGGTGGATCCCGCTCGAGCCGGGGCGAACCCGGGGGGGCGCGTCGCGGAGGGTCAAGCCCTGGCCCGTGACCGCGAGCACGACGTCCTCGTCTCCGAGTCCGCTCAGGTCGAAGGCACCGGCGGCATCCGTCGCCGAGAAGCCGAGCCAGCGGCCGTCGACGAACGCGTTCAGGTTGAGCTCGCCGCCGGGCCAGGGGCGATAGTGGACCTGCATCCCCCAGACCGGCGTGCCGTCCTCGCGTTCGACCACACCCCTCACGTGCGGTCCGTCCTCGAGCTGGACGACGTAGGGCTCCTCGCGCGGTACGACGTCGTCCACGGTGACCACCGGACAGGAGACGCCGGAGCACTTGCCCCACGCACGTAACCGGTAGCGTCCGTCCAGGCGCAGGTCGGTCACCTGGAAGGTCCGCCAGTCGGGAGAGTCGCCACCCCCCCCGGACCAGCCGGCCTGGGGTTGGATACCGCCGTCCACCCACTCCTGGAGGCTCAGGGAGACGTTTCCGAACCGCAGGCCGCTTGGTGGGAGGATGCGAACCTCCAGCCTGCCCTCGGAGACCATGTACAGGGCGACGTCGGTCGACCCCGCCGGCACGACGGGCCCACGCTCGCGCATGCGGCCGATCCCCCTCGCCTGGAGCGCGAATCGCCCAGGCGGCAGGCCGACCACGCAGAAGGCGCCGGCCGCGTCCGCCCGGGCCTGGAACTGCAGCCGAGCCCAGCCTTCCTCGCTTTCGTCCCCGGGCGTACAGACCCCGCGTTCAGGATCGAGCCAGCCCGTGGCGTTTACGGCCCACGTCGTCGGCTCGCCCTCCCAGAGCACACGGCCCGTGATCGTGGAGCCTGGCTCCATGCGGACGACGGCGGGGCTCTCGAGCCTTCGCACGTCGGGGATCACGACGGGCCCGAACCCTAGGGGGGCACCGTCTTCGTCCTGCGCGCTCCAGACGACGAGACGCACGGGCCCCGGCGCGGCCTCCAAGTCGAGCGGGTCGTCGGAACCGGCCTCGATCCAGGTCGAGAGGTAGGCGCCTGCGCCTCGAAGCGTGGCCCGGACCAGCGGAACGGGCAGACCGTTCGGGCCCAACACCTTCAGGTTCAGGCTGAATGTCACCGGCACCACGCGGGTGGGGACGACGAACAGCACCTCGTCGCCGCCCGCCGCGACGTGCTCGCGGACCTGGTCCCACGTGGCCGTATCCCCCGTGTCGAGATGGGCGCGATAGGACCCCACGGGCAGCTTGTCGAAGAGGACTCGTCCCTGGCCGTCGGTCGACTCCCCGTGGAGGATCCCACTCGCCTCGACTGCTGCCATCCACCCCTCCGGCAGGGGGTCGGCCTCCGCCTCCAGGGAGACGTCCACGTCCGCGACCGGTGCACCCGCCTCGTCGACCACGCGCACGGCGATCTGCTTCTCGAGCACGAGCCTCAGCGTGCCTACGTCGCGCGATTCTCCTTCGCCGAGCAGGACACGGGGGCCCGCGGTAATGCAGAACCCGGGCGCCGTCACCGTCACGACCGTCGCCAGACCGGCCATCGCGTGGAGGGTGAACCGCCCGTCCGCGTCGACCGGGTCGCTCCGGTAGGGGTGGGCGTCACCGTAGAGGCTGAGCACGCCGACGGCCGAGACCTGAGCGTCCGGCACGGGCTCGCCGTCGGGACCGACTACCAAGCCGGTGATCGTGCCGTGTCGCCAGGAAGGTGGGGCGACGGACTCTGCCGTCTCCGGCGGCTCGCTCGTCTCCGGCGCCTCGTCGCCCTCCTCGGGGGCGCG
>JAUXCH010000857.1 GCA_030618975.1 Planctomycetia bacterium | reverse complement strand
TGATGATGTACCGGAACGACAAGGGGCTGTTCAACAAGCCGAAGCCGGGTCAGTTCAAGCTGGCAGCGCGCCGCCCAGGTACCCGTGGCAGTGCTTGAAGTCGATGCCGTCGGCGCCGCACTCGAAGACGAGGCGCGCCGCGCGAACGAAGGCCTCCCGCACGCGCTCCAGGTCGCCGTCCTGGAGCAGCCGCGCTTCACCGTCCTCGATCGCGTAGGGGCTCACCGGTTCCCGGGCGAAACGTCCGGAGTGGGTCAGCTGGACGAGGAGGGGCGTCGAGGCGTTCTTCGCGCGGTAGGCCGCGACGAGTCGCTCGAAGGCGGCGCGCGTCGCGTCCGTCAGGAGGAGCTGGCTCGCGCGGGCGCGCCCCCCAGGCGTTACGGCCACCGCCTCCACGATGTCGAGGCCGGCCCCACCGGCGGCCCGCGCCTCGTAGCGAGCGAGGGTGGCCGGGCTCGGCGCCCCGTCCGCCTCGGCGTCGTTGCCTTCCATCGGCTGGTAGGCGATGCGGTTCGAGGCCGTGAGCGTGTGTCCGGCGGACTCGAGCAGCACCAGGGGACTTGCCAACGCCGCCAGGTCGTCGGCGTCGTACGCGAGCGGGATCGTTCTAGGCATCCGGTACGGTCTCGCGGGCCCGGCGGGCCGAGAGAAAGAAGAGCGCGGCCAGGACGAGCAGGATCGCGGCGAGGGTGAGGTACTTCCACCACGCCCCTCGCTCCGCGGGAACGAACACCATCTCCACCGCCATCAGCACGAGCACGAGCCCCGCGATGAGGGCGGTCAGCACGCCCACCAGGCGGTAGACCGCGAGCGCTGCGGCCGCCGAGCCCGTGACCTCGGTCGCCACGTCCACGGGCCGGTCGAGGTCGCGGTAGAAGGCGTCCACGTCGGCGCGGTCCTCGGGCCGGGCGAACCAGCGGCTGAAGAGGACCCACGTCACGAGGAGGAACGCCGCGTAGAGCCCGGCGAGGGTGTGCGCCGAGATCCCGACGTCGAGGGCGAGCGCGCCGATGTGGAGCACGACGGGGAAGTCGACAGGCGTGCCGAGCAGCGTCACGCCGAGGACCAGGGCCGAGAAGACGACACCCAGGACCCAGACCGCGCCCCGGGTCTCGCGGCTCCTCCACAGCGAACCCAGCCACGGCGAGAGGAGGAAGAGTCCGACGCACATCGACTGCGTCAGGTAGGTCTGGGGTCCGTAGCCCCAGCCCAGGCAGAACTTCGTGACGAACCCGGTCGCGATGCCCCAGAGGATGACGGCCATGCCGGCCGAGCGCGGGGCAGGCCGGAAGAGGAAGCCCAGGAGGATGGGCACCGCCATGACGGGGGCGGACAGGTAGAAGATGTCCACCATGACGGTGAAGAGGTCGCTCGTGCCGCCGATGTAGACGAGGCAGAGTCCGATCGTGACGAGTCCGCTGAGGAGCGTCGTCACGCGGCCGACGCGGATGAGACCCCGGTCGGAGGTCTGCGGTCTGACGAGGGTGTAGACGTCGCGACTCAGGATCGAGGCCACCAGGTTGTAGACGGTGTCGAGCGCGCTCATGGTGGCGGCGAACATGGCGGCCAGGAAGATCCCCAGCAGGCCGGGCGGCAGCACCTCCTGGGCGATGCGGATGAAGACCCGCTCGTGGGGATCCGCGCCGGGGATCACGGAAGCCAAGGTCGCGCCCTCCCCCCAGAGGCTCCGGGCCACGAGCGCCGGAACGGAGAAGAGGACGGGCGTCGTCAAGAAGAGGGCCGCCGCCAACCGTCCCGTCTTGCGAGCCGCCTGCTCGTCGGGGACGCAGTAGAAGCGCGGCCCCTGGCCGGAGGCGACACCCAGCGTGAACGAGATCAGGCCGGCGATCAGGAAGTGGAGGTCGTAGGAGGGTGGACCGCCGGTTGGCGGCACGGCGAACGACAGCGAGGAGACCACCGTCCCCAGGCCTCCGGGCACCAGGGAGAGCGCGAGCGGCGCCACGAGCAGGGTCGCGGCCAGGAGGACGACGAACTGCAGCACGTCCGTCACCACGACCGCCCAGAGCCCGCCGATGATCGTGTAGGCGATCACGATGAGGCCGATGACGATCGCCGCGGGAACGATCTCCACCCCGAGTACGGCGTGGACGACCGTGGCGATGGCCTTGAGTTGATTCCCCGCCGCCGCGAGGAACACGACGGCGGTGACCGCGCCCAGCACCTGCTGGGTGCCGATCCCGAACCGCCGGCGCGTGAACTGCACGGGGGAGATGACGCGGCTCCGCCGCCAGAGGGAGGCGGTGAGCTGCGAGCCGAGGAAGTAGGCGACCGTGC
>JAUXCH010000026.1 GCA_030618975.1 Planctomycetia bacterium | reverse complement strand
CCTCCCGGTCGTCTGCGGGGAGGGGGAGAGGAACCGGGAGCGCGAGGAGCAGGGGGCGACGCATGAGCAAAACCGGCCGTCCGTTGCGGGTGGGGAGCCGGAGGGGAGGCTACGCGCGCGGCTGGGAATCCGAATGCCGAAAACTCGTACCGGGTGTCGGTCCTCAGGAATGAAAGGCAGCCGGCCGGGATCGACCCGGCCGGCTGCGAAGGTGTGCGGAAGAGTCCGACCCTACTTGGCGGGCTTGCTCGTGGAGGTGGTCGGGATGCCACTGGCCGGGTAGCCCAGGACCTCCAGGTTGGTCGTCAGAATGGTGACCGGCTCGAGCACCGGCATCCACTCCCCGCCGTTCCAGGTGAGGTCGGAAGCCTCCAGGCTCGTCCCCGCCAGGGCCGTCGCGTCGTCCGCAGGGCGGTACTCGGACGGCATGCCGGCGTAGGCGGCAAACCAGTTCAGCGTGAACTCGGTGGTGCTCACGCGCAGAACCGTCGTGTCGTCATGGATGTCCATGTCCACACTTCCATCCGCCACGTCCTCGCTGCTCGCAGCGAGCCCGCGATCGATCAGGTCGTGGAGCTTGTAGTACCTCCACTGGTAGACGGGGAACTCGAACTGGCCCATCGGACCCATGTCGACGAGCTCCTTCTTCGCGACCGGCACCTTGTGGGCCATCACGCCGCTGGGACCGTGACAGTCCGCGCACGAGCTTCCGAGAGCCTGCTCCTTGGGAAGGACGCCGTGACCACCGAGCGTCACCTGCGAGAACGCGGGGTAGTTGGCGATCGAGGCCATGTAGGCGTTTCGCTCGTCCTCGTCCGTGATCTTCATGCCCTGCATGCCGAGGAACATCTTCATGAGGCTGCCGTCGGGCAGCTTCATGCTGATGGGCTGCCGGACGTCGCCGTAGGCCGGGTACCACGAGTACGCCGGCGCGAAGCCCATCGGCCCGTTGAAGCCCATGAACTGCATCAGGCCACTGTTGGCCGCGTTCAGCATGTCGAAGTGGAAGTCCGTTCCGGAGTCGATGATGCCGTCGGGGCCACCGGTTCCGTCCGGCCCCGTCAGGTCGTACGGGGAGCCCGTCGGTGCCATGAAGTGCTCGTAGCCGAAGTTCGCCTTGTCGAAGTAGACCAGGTTCGGGAAGATCTGCATCATTGCCATCGTCAGGCTGTCGAACGTGGCATCCGGATTCTGGAACTCGCCGAGCGTGATCTTCGCGACCTCGTCGCGCGTCATGTCGAGCATGCCAAGGCCCTTGAAGGCCTTGGCGTTGTCCCCGTTCGCGCCGTCGTTGTTGTAGAAGAACCGGTACATCGAGTGCGCGTTGAACATGTACGACGACATGTCGGGATTCTTGGCGTCGTTCTGCATCATCACGCCGTCGAAGAAGCGCGCGTCGAAGACCATGCCGTTCGCCATCGGCTTGAAGGGGACGATCCGGGCGTTTCGGTAGCCGCGGACCGCGAGCGACTGGGCCAGGAAGGACGTCCCGCCGTCGAACCACGTGAAGATCGGAACCGTCTTGAACGCCTCGAAGTCCGCGTCGAGATCGGCCTTGTCACCGGCCATCATCATGTCCGCGGCGATGATCTTCGTGTCGCGGCCGTCCTCGGTGCGTCCGAACGCGACGTGCCCGCCGTGCCCGAAGAGCGAGTAGGTGATGCCGCTGCCCCACGGGATGTGGCAGGTCTGACAGGAGATCGTCTCCAAGTGCCGCGCGCTGTGGATGCCGGCAGGCAGGTCCTTCACGTCGTGGCAGGTGGTGCAGGTCAGGTCCGTCGGATCGTTCGGATCCGGCAGCACGCCGGGCGGGGGCGGCGGGAAGTCCGCGGCGCCCAGGTCGCCGCCCACCATGTGGCCGCGCACGAACTTGTGGTTGCCGTCCGGCAGGACGTGGCAGACGGTGCACTGGTTCTCGTTGTCCTCGAAGGGACCGGTACTCGCGGTCGAGTGGACGTCGTGACCTTCGACGAAGAGGGTCCCACGCTTGTAGCCGGTGCGCGCGTGCTCGTGGCACCGCAGGCAGGTGTGCTCGTTCGTGACGCCGATCGAGGCCAAGGCCTCGAGGCTCCGGTCCTGCGCGACCGTCGGCCACGGGGTGTCGGGCGTGCCGTTGCCGTCCGTGTCCATCATCAGCGGCGTGTCGAGCTCGCCCCCGACCTTCGAGTAGAGCACGTAGTCGGGTGCGCCGTCGCCGTTGAAGTCCGCGTTGTCGCGGGAGTCGCGGGCTACCCCGAGGATGGTCGGCGACGCGGCGTCCGGGGTCGCGGACGCGGCGATGTCCGCCAGGATCCGGCCCGCGTCCGTCGGGTGGGCCTTGTAGTTCTCCGCGTGGCAGACCAGGCAGTCGATGCCCGCGTTGATCAGCGTCGTGGCCTGTTGCTGCGCGTCGGGCAGGCCCATCTGGTCGAACATGGTGGCGAAGGCGCCCTCCATGACCGGGAGGTAGCGGCCGACGTGGCACTTGGCGCACTCGCCGAGCCCGATGTTGGAGATCGAGTTCGTGAGGCCGGTGGTGGCGGGCAGGCCGCAGGCGCGGTCGAGCATGCCGTGCGCGCCGCCTCCGGGGTACATGATCCGCTCCGTGCCCGCGGCGAGCTGGAAGTGGACCGAGTCCTTGACGTGGTCCACCTGCTCCTCGTGGCACTTGCCGCAGAGGGAGCCGACGAGGTCGCGGTCGACGTCGTCCTGCGTGACGGTGGTCACGACCTCGTCGGGGTCGACTACGGTGTAGACGCCCGTGTCGTTGTTGTAGGTGAACTTGTGCACCTGCACGATCGGGTTGGGGTCGCTGCTGCTGCTGCCGCCGCAGGCCGCTGCGAGGAGTGTGCCCGTCAGCGCGAGGAAGATCGGCACGACGCGACGTATGCGCCGTGCTCTCGAGTGGGTGGTCATGGTCAGGGATCTCCGGGAAGCCACTCCGGCTCCACGGGCCGGATGCAACAAAGTTGCAGCGAGTTTAGTGCCCTCCATCCGAATGCATGGATGAAGTCCGGTTCCTGCGTTTCGCCTGCAGTCGAGAATGACTCTCAGTGACTGCGAGCAAGGGATCCTCCGCGCAACGACGGAAGCGGTCGTCGACCGTGCGCGACGTGCCGGCCAGCGCGGCTCGTGACGTCACCGCGGAGGATCTCGACGCGTGGGCTCGGCGTCCTCCCTGTCTCCGCTTCCGCGTTGGCGCAGCACGACGCCGAGGAACAGGGTCGCGCCCACGGCGTCCGTGGCCCAGGCCGGGAGGGTGCCGCCGCCGCCGAGCGGGATCGCGGGCCAGAACAGGCAGGCGGCGGCGACGACGAGGCAGGCCGTCTCCGTCCAGCTCAGGTGGCGGAGGAGGAAGCGGTCCAGCGCCGCCGCGAACGCCACGAGCCCGAGAGCGCAGCTGACGATCGTCACGACCACGTCCACGGGCGTGCCGTTGAGGAGCAGCGGCCGATAGGCCATCACGATGGGGAGGATGTAGAGCCCCTTGGAGAGCTTCCAGGACGTGAACGCCGTGCGCATGGGGTTGGCACCGGCAATCCCGGCACCCGCGAAGCTGGCCAGGCTCACGGGTGGGGTCACGTTGGCGTCCTGGGAGTACCAGAACACGATCATGTGCGTGACCATGAGGGGGACACCCAGGTCCAGCAAGGCCGGTCCCGCCAGCGTGGCCAGCACGATGTAGCTCGCCGTGACCGGAAGCCCCATCCCCAGCACCAACGACGCAAGGCCGATGAGCAGGATGGCGATCACCTTCACGTTCATGGACAGCTCGAGGACCATGCTGGAGAAGTTGAGCCCCTGGCCGGTGAGGCCCACGACGCCCACGATGATGCCCGCCGCCGCGCAGGCCACCGAGACCATGATCGCGTTCCGGCCCCCCAGCTCCAGGGCCCGGAGCACCTTTCCGAGCCCCATGCGGCTCCCCTTGCGCAGGAGGCTCGCGGCGTAGGTGCTCACCACCGCCACGAAGCCGGCCATCATCGGCGAGACGTGCAGCATCAGGGCCGTGATCAGGGCGGCCACGGGCAGGATGAAGTGGAGGCCGTCCTTCAGCACGGCCCGCGCACGCGGGAGCTTGTCGGGTGGCAAGCCCCGCATGCCCTGCTTCCTGGCCTCGAGGTGCACGAATACGAGCAGCGTCAGGTAGTAGAGGACCGCCGGCACGATGGCCACCTTGATGATGGTGAGGTAGCTCGTGTTCGTGAACTCGGCCATGAGGAACGCGCCGGCTCCCATGATGGGCGGCATCAGTTGGCCGCCGGTGCTGGCGGCAGCCTCGATGGCACCCGCCACGTGCGGCCGGTAGCCCACCTTCTTCATCATGGGAATGGTGAAGGTGCCCGTGGCCACGACGTTGGCCACCGCGGAGCCCGAGACCGAGCCCATGAAGCCGCTGGCCACCACGCTCGCCTTCGCGGGGCCTCCCGCGAAGCGGCCGGTGAGCGCGTACGCGAGATCGATGAAGAAGCGGCCTCCTCCGCTCACCTCGAGGAACGCGCCGAACAGCACGAAGACGAAGACGAACGTCGCGGCCACGTAGAGGGGCACGCCGAAGATGCCCTCGGTGGTCAGGAAGAGGGTCGTCGCAACGCGCTCCACGCCGTAGCCCTTGTGGGCCACGAGATCCGGCATGTAGGGCCCGAGGAAGGCGTAGAGGAGGAAGCAGCCGCAGATGACGGCCATGAACGGCCCGATGACGCGCCGGCAGGCCTCCAGCACGAGCAGGATCCCGACAGCCGACACCACGACGTCGGAGAACAGCCAGTTTCCCTGTCGGTCGACGATGGCGTCCAGGTCGAGGATCACGTAGAGGCAGCAGGCGAGCGTGGCTCCCACGAGGAACAGGTCCAGGAGCAGCCAGGAGAAGAGACGGTCCTTGCGTGCGCCCTTCCACGACGGATAGAGCAGGAAGGTCAGCGTGAGGATGGCCCCCAGGTGCACGGATCGCTGGACGAGCGCCGTGAAGACCCCGAAGCCCGCGGTGTAGAGCTGGAACAGGCTCAACCCCACGGCGAGCGCCGCAGCGACGCGTACGACGACGACCGGCAGACGCTCGTCGGACAGCGGCCTCACACGGCCCTACCTGTCCGGTACGAGGGCGTCGGGGACGTCGTGGCCGAGCTCCTCGAGGCAGCGGATCGAGCCCGGGTGGAGTGGGATGGGCGTGTGGGCCACGGTGTTCTCGGGCGTCGTGTAGCGCGCGAAGGCGTGGATCCGCTGCATGTACTCGTTTTGCTCGATCAGCACCTGGGCGAGGTCGTGCACCAGCTCGTCGGGCAGGTCCGCCTTGCAGATGATCACGTTCCAGACGCCGACCGTGGGCACGGGCTCGTCGACGCCTCGATACACGCCGCCCTCCAGCTCGTAGGCCATGTAGAAGGCGTAACGCCTGGTGACCGCGCGCTGTTCCTCCGGCTGGAAGGCCACGATCCGGATGTCGTGCGTGGTCGCCAGGTCCATGATCGAGCTGGTGCGCGGGGCCACGCACCAGACACCGGCGTCGATGCTGCCGTCGCGCAGCGCGTTCCCGGTCTCCGTGAAGGAGAGGCGCCGCGCGGTGAAGCCGTCTTCCGGAATGCCCAACGCGTCCAGCACCAGGTCGGTCATGTGCGCCGTGCCGCTTCCCGGGGCCCCCGTGCTCACGGTTCGCCCGCGCAGGTCGTCCAACCCGGCGATTCCGGAGTTCTCGAGGGCCACGACGTGGTACGCGCTCGGGTACATCACCGCGAGCGCGAGGATGTCCTGCGGGTCGCCCGCGAAGGAGCCCTCCCCGTGGTAGGCCTGGTGGGCGACGTCCCCCATGATCTCGCCGATGACGGTCTCGCCCCGATGGGCCAGCCGGACGTTCTCCACCGATGCACCGGTGACCTCCGCGACGACGCGCACGCCGGGCACGTGCTTCGTCCAGATCTCGGCGAGTCCTCCGCCGTAGGGGTAGAAGACCCCGCCGGTTCCCCCCGTGCCGATGGCCAGGAAACGACGATCGCCGTCTCCGCAGGCCCCCGAGAGAAGCGATACGAGCAGGAGCACGAGCAGGATGCGGGATCTCGCCATCGCGGTAGGGTACCGCATGGGCCCGGCGCCTCGAACGGCGGCGCTTCGGGGCGGGCCGGGTGGTCGATGCGGTGCGTGCGCGGAACCGCAACCGGGTTCGGACGACCCCGTATCGCCGTTCGCTCGGACTCCGTACGATGTCGATCATCCCTCGGGAGGGGATGCGGATGGCGGAGATCGCATCGAGGAGGTCCTGGGTCCGTCGGCCGAGCCTGACGACGCACCGGCTGCTCGCATTCGGCCTGGCCTTGCTCTGCGCGTTTGCCGGCTGGGTGCTCCTCCTCTGCACCGGCAGCGTGTTCTGGCTCCTCGGCCTGTCGCTGCTGTCGATCTGGGTAGGACTGAAGTTCGCCCCGTTTGCGGTGCGGACCCTCGAGCGGGTGGGTGGGTTCGGTCGCGTGAAGCAGGACGGCGACCGCCTCCGGGCGGGGCGCGGCACGAGGGAAGTGCGCCTCGACGAGCCCTTCCGGCTGGCGATCCAGTTCGATCAGACGCTGGTGCGTCACACGTTCCGGCTGGGCGACGTCGGTGTGACCCACAGCAGCGCCGTCCGCACGGAGAAGAAGGCCGTCAGCGTGCTGCTTGCGACGATCGAGCAGGCGGACCGTCCGTTCCAGCTCGTGGCGGACGACGCGCAGCCGCCGCCGTTCAGGCCCTTCGACCTGCAGGGGCTCTCGTACCACCGGACTCCGGTCGCGAAGCCTGCCGGGACCGTGGTGCGGATGCACCCGGACGACCTGATCGACCTGCTGCGGGTCGCGCACGGCGCCGGGGGGGCGTCGGTGGTCGCTCCGCCCGACGCGCCCGAGACCCCGGGCGACCCGCGCACCCTCTTCTGGCCGAAGTGGAAGTCGCTCTCCGGCGCGATCGTGATGCTCGGCCTGGCGATCGGCCTGGCGGCCTGGACCCTGGCGCACGCCCCGGCGCGCGAGAGCTACGGCATCGAGGAGATCCTCGCGCGGGAGCAGGAGCAGTCCGAGTCGGAGCTGGCCCGCGCTGAGGCGTTCCTCGGCAAACGGGTGGTCGTCTCGGCGAGGGACGGCACGCGGCTCTACGGTGTGGTCGTGGACACGATGACTCGCGCCAGCGTGATCGACAGCCGCACCGTGTGGCGTGCCTCGCTGAAGGTGGTCGTCGATGCGCTCCACGACGTGCGGGATCGCCCCTTCGCCGACGGTGTCGAGGTCCCCTTCGGCGAGGGGGGCGAGCCGGCCCGGGTCGGCAGCGCGATCGAGGTCCTCCTCGACCTCGCGCAGGAGGTCGCCTCGGACGCGGCCGAGGCCACCGGACCCGCGGAGGCCCCCGCCGACGACCGCTGATCGCTCACGGCCCGTCCCGGGCTCGGGAATCCCAATGCGCCAGGAACTGGTACCGAAACTGGTACCGGGTACCAGTTCCTGGCGCATTGCCTGAGGTCGCACGGTCACCAGACGACGCGCGCCGGGTACTGGCCGATTGCCTCGTCGGGCGTGAGCAGGACCATGCCGCGGACGATCGCTTGACACACCAGGATCCGATCGAACGGGTCGCGGTGGAGCCGGGGCAGGCGCTGGAGATGCAGCGCCTCGTCTTCGGAGAGAGGCAGGGACTCGACCTCGTGCGTCTTGCGCAAGGCCGGCACATAGACCTGCGGGGCCGCGGGGAGCGGGAGCCTCCCGAGGCTGTGCTTCACCGCGATCTCCCATGCGGAGGCGGCGGAGAGGTACACGTCGTTCTCAGGGTCGCGAAACACCTCGCGCGCGGTCTTCGACAGGTCCGGCGCGTCCAAGGCAATCCAAAGGAAGGTGCACGTGTCGAGCAGGACCTTCACCGGGACGTGCCCTCGAAGGCGCGCAGCTCTTCCTCCGGCAGGGGCTCGAAGAAGGAAGCCGGAACCTCGAACTCCCCGCGTGCGCACCCGATGGGCCGGGCTCGCGCCCTCCGGGAGGGGAGCGGCACGAGTTCCGCGATCGGGACGTTCCGCTTGCAGATCACGATCCGCTCCCCGCGACGGAGTCGGCCGAGGAGGCGCGACAGGTGGGCCTTGGCTTCGTTGATGTTGACCTCGATCATGGTCTTATTCTAGCTCATGAACATGGTCATGTAGGATGTCATGTTCAGCGATGTGCTGCGAGTGCGCCACGAGTCGCCGGGACGAGGCGAAGAGAAGCGCGGGTGGCGTCGATCACCCGCCAGAACGCCGAAAACCGGGTCCGGTGTGGATGTGGGTGTTGGCCCGTCCCGGGGTTGGGAATCCCAATGCCGAACATTGGTACCGGGTGTCAGTCCTTACGATTGGACGTTCAGGCGGGGTGCTGGTGGCTCAGGCAGTGCAACGCGCCCAGACCCTCGACGACCTGCTCGCAGCGGATGCCGACGACGTCGCGGCCCGGGAAGCAGCGGCGGAGGATGCGGAGGGCCTGCGCGTCGCGCGCGTGGCCGAAGGTCGGTACGACCACGACGCCGTTGCCCACGTAGAAGTTGGCGTAACTGGCCGGCAGGCGCTTGCCGCCCGGCGCGAAGACCGCGGGCGGCATCGGCAGCCGGACGATCTCGAGCGGCCGTCCGTCCTGGTCGGCCATGGCGCGCAGCCGCCGGAGGCCGTCCCGCAGCGGCGCGAAGTTCTCGTCGCGGGGATCTTCTTCGACCGCGGTGACGACCGTCGTGGGGTTCACGAAGCGGGTGACGTCGTCGACGTGGCCGTCGGTGTCGTCGCCGGCGATGCCCTCGCCGAGCCACAGCACGTGGTGCGCGCCCAACCCCTCCCGCAGGTGCGCCTCGATCTCCGCACGGACGAGACGGGGATTGCGGTTCGGGTCGAGCAGGCACTGCTCGGTGGTGAGGAGCGTCCCCCGGCCGTTGCCTTCGATGCTCCCGCCTTCGAGGACGAAACCGACCTTGCGGGTCGGCAGGCCGTGGACGCGCTGGAGCCGCCGCGGGACGGTGTCGTCCTTCTCCAGCGTGGGGTACTTCCCACCCCAGGCGTTGAAGGTGAAGTCCAGCGCCAGGCGCTCGCGCGTCCGGCCACGGCCCTTCGCGACGACGATCGGACCGTAGTCGCGGATCCACGAGTCGACGGTGGTGACGCGGTGGAGCGCTGCGCGGCGGACGCCGGCGGCCTCGAGGCGGGACGCCACACGACGCTCCATGGCGGCGTCCGTGACGAGGACGTGCACGGTCTCGCGACGGCCCAGGGCCCAGGCGAAAAGCGTGAAGGCGTCCTCGACCTCGTCGAGGACCTGACCCCAGGTCTCCGGATCGTGCGGCCAGGCGAGCCAGGTGCCCTCGTGGCGCTCCCACTCGGCGGGCCACCGGTAGCCCTCCTCGCGGGGTGTGGGGCGGCGGAAGCCGAGGGCCGCCCTCTCAGGCACGGTCGTCGTCGTCGTCGAGCCAGCGGCTGGTGATGTCGCCGTAGGCGTCGATCCGGCGGTCGCGGAAGAAGGGCCAGCCCTCGCGGGCCTCGTCCACGTGCGACAGGTCGCAGTCGACGACGAGGACCTCCTCCTCGGCGCCCGCCTCGGCGGCCACGGTGCCGTCGGGGCGAGCCACGAAGGAGCGGCCCCAGAAGTGGAGAGCCCCCTCGACGCCGACCCGGTTCACGGCGACGACGAACACGCCGTTCGCGATCGCGTGCGCGCGCTGCATCGTGCGCCAGGCGTCGTGCTGGGTGCTCCTCTGCTCGAGCTCGCCGCTCCAGGTGCCGATGGCCGTGGGGTAGAAGAGGATGCGTGCTCCCTTGAGGGCGGTGAGCCGGGCCGCCTCCGGGTACCACTGGTCCCAACAGATCAGGACGCCGAGCCGCCCCGCCGCCGTGTCGAAGGCAGGGAAGCCGAGGTCGCCGGGGGTGAAGTAGAACTTCTCGTAGAAACGGGGGTCGTCGGGGATGTGCATCTTGCGGTAGATGCCCGCGACCTCGCCGTCGGGCCCCAGCAGCACCGCGGTGTTGTGGAAGAGCCCGGCGGCGCGCTTTTCGAACAGGCTGCCGACGATCGTGATGCCGTGACGCTTCGCGGCCTCCCCCAGGGCGCGGGTCGTGGGGCCCGGGACCGGCTCGGCGAGCCGGAAGTGCTGCGCGTCCTCCGCCTGGCAGAAGTAGGGGGTTCGAAACAGCTCCTGGAGGCAGACGACCCGCGCGCCGCGCTCGGCTGCTTCGGCGACGAGGTCGAGCGTCCGCGCGAGGTTCGAGTTCGCGTCCGCCTCGGCGTGCGTCTGCACCAGGCCGACGCGGATCGTCGAGGCCGGCGTCGAGGACGACTCGCTCATGGCGGGCTACTCCGCGAACTCGGGCAGGATGCCCGGGAGGATGTCCGGCTTCACGATGCGGATCACGAGCAGGAGGCCGACGGCGGCGGCCACGAGGATGAGGAAGGCGTCGACCGCGAAGAGCATCTGGAGGCCGAGCCACAGGAGGTAGACGAGGAACTCCACGGGGAAGAGGAGGACGCGGAGCACCCGCGGCTTCTCGCGGAAGCGAACGAGCAGGCCGCGGAGCGCGCCCGACGCGCCGAAAAACGCCGGCAAGGCCACGCGGGCGAGCAGGAGCAGGGTCCCGAACGCGACACCCGCGGCGATGGCGCGACCGCCGACTCCGGAGGGGACCTTGTCGAGGAGCTCCTGCTTCCGCTCCTCCGTCTGCGCGAGCCAGAAGCCCACCGCGGCGAGGGGCACGGCGCTGGCGAGCAGGAAGGCGAGGATCCCGCGTTTCTTCTTGCGCGCGGGGGCGTCGTCGCCGCCTCGCCCGTGACGTCCCCGGGGAGGTGCCCGCCGTCTAGCCAACGTCGAGCACCTCCCCGCGCACCTCGATCTCCGTCTTCTCCTCGCCGGGGACCTGTGTGCGGATCTCGAGGACGTCGTCGAGCTTGCCGACCTCGGCGTCCCCGGGCACCACGACGACGACACGCCACCAACCCGCGCGCCCCATGGGATCCTTCTCGACGGTGACCTCGATCCTTCCCTTCCGGCTCACGGCCGTGACCTCTCCGAGGTCCACGTCCTTCGAGAAGGGCTTCACCAGGATGGCGGTCCGCTTCGACTTGCCCTTCGGGACCCAACCGAAGTAGACGGTCCGGCTCTGGAGCCAGACCTTGCCGGTGACGTGCGCCGTGAGGGGCAAGCTGATCCGGGCGTAGTCCGGGTGATCGGTGCGGATCAGGGCCGTCGCCGAGAACATGCCGAGGGGCGGGGCTTCCTTGAAGGCGAACTGGATCGCCGTCCCCTTCCACGCGCCCTGCTCGTACGGAACGGTCTCGATCGCGAAGTCGTAGCCGGGAACCTCCACACCCGTGATCTCGAAGGGCTGCCCCGTCTCCGTGTGCCACTTGGCGTAGACCGTCTTGACCGGGGAGGAGCCGACGAGCACGTCTCCGAACCAGATCCGACCGGGCGCGAGGATCACGCCGGCGACCACGTCGAGGAGGAGCTTGACGACGATCGGCTTCCTCTCTCCGTTGGCGGTGACGAGCTTGAGCCTCTTCTTGACGTGCCCGTTGAACCGAAGCGTGCGGAACTTCACGTGGAGGGTGCCGCGCTCCCCGGGCGCCAGCTCCTCCTTCGAGACCGTGACGCCGTAGCACCCGCAGTCGCCGATGGCGCGGATGCCCTTCAGGGGGGCGTCTCCCTCGTTGGCGTACTCGAACGAGGTCTCCAACTCCTGCTCCTGTCCGACGGCGCCGAAGTCGTGCTGGAGTCGGTCCACGCGCAGGCGGGGGCCCGTGCCGTCTCCCGCGGCGGCACGTCCGGGGAGCCCGGCGGCGAGGAATGCCCCGAGGCCGAGGATCAGCAGCGGCAGGAGGAAGCGGCGCGAGAGCATGCCGGAATGGTAGCCCCAACCCGGGATCCGCGAACCCCGGGCATGCACAGGGGGAAGATGGAGGGGGCGGTCGGCGTCCACGGCGGGGACGACGACCGCGGTCCGGCGGGAGCGCGGAGCACGGCCCGCTTGGAGGTACGCTGCGCCCATGCGCGTTCTCGTGACCGGTGGTGCGGGCTTCCTCGGAAGCCACCTGCTGCGGACCCTCGTGGCGCGCGGGCACGAGACCGTGGCGCTCGACGACCTCTCCACGGGGCGTCGAACGAACGTTCCGCCCGGCGTTTCCCTCGTCATCGCGGACGTGCGCGAGCAGGGGGCCGTGGGAGAGGCCGTCGCGTCGGCCGACCTGGTCCTCCACTTCGCCGCCGCCGTCGGCACGCGCGTCGTGGCCCAGGATCCGACGGGAACGTGGTCCCGGAACGTGCTGGGCACGGCCGCGGTGTTGGAGGCGTGTGCCCTCCGCGGGCGCCGGGTCGTCCTCGCCTCCAGCAGCGAGGTGTACGGCCCCGGGCGCGAGGGGCCGCTCCAGGAGGAGGACCCGTCGCTCCTGCGTCCGTCCGGGCGTCGCGACGTCTACGCGCTGTCCAAGGCCGCGGGCGAAGCCTACGCGATCGCGCTGCACCGGACCCGGCGGCTCCCGGTCACCGCCGTACGGCTCTTCAACGTCGTCGGCGCCGGCCAGTCCGATCGCTACGGCATGGTGCTTCCGCGCTTCGTGGCCGCGGCCCGGGAGGGTCGGCCGCTCCCCGTCTTCGGCGACGGGACGCAGCGTCGTTGCTTCCTCCACGTGGACGACGCCGTGCGCGCGGTGCTGGCCCTGGCGGAGACGCCGGCCTCCGCGGGACGCGTCGTGAACATCGGGACGCGCGAGGAGGTCGCCATCCTCGATCTCGCGAAGATCGTCCTCGAAGAGGCGGGGGGCGGCTCGGTCGAGTACATCCCGTTCGCGCGCGTCTACGGCGAGGGCTTCCAGGATCCGCAGCGCCGCGTTCCGGACGTGTCGCTCCTGGCGTCGCTGACCGGCCTCGCCCCGCGCCGCCGGGTTCGAGAAGCCGTCCGCGACCTGCTGGCCGCCGTGCCTGCCGGGAACGGATAGCCCGAACGCGCGTTCACGATGAAAAACGGCGTCGCACCCCCTTGGGGTGCGCCGCCGTGTGATGCGTCGCCGAGCGCCCTCGTGCGGGCGCGTAGGCGAGTGCGAGCGGTCGTCGGCTACAGATCCTGCGGACGGACGGTGCCGCGGTTGTTCGCCGCGCAGCGCGCGACCGCGTCGTTGATGAGGGCGTGCACCTTCGCGTTGAGCGCGTCGCCGAAATCACCGGCCATGCGGTACCCGTGGCCCTTGATGGTCTCCTTGACCTTCGAGCCGACAGTCAGGTTGAGCTTCTGAGTAGCGCGAGAGGCTCTCCTCTTCGCAACCTTCTTCTTGGTAGCCTTCTTCTTCCTCGCGGCCATGGGCTGTTCTGCCTCCTATCAGGATCTTGGGTTGCGGCCGTCACGGCCATTCCGTCGGGCGTGGAATTCAGGCGTTTGACCTGCCCTACGACCCGATGGGCGCCAGAATCTACCAGAACCGGCCCCCGGGAAAGGAAAAAGCGCCCGGCATTTCAGCCGATTCCGGGCCGGATTCGCCGGATTCCTGCTGTTCTGAAGTGGGCCTCGCGGTCGTCGCCGGTGGCCGCGCGAGGTGTCGGCTGCCCCTGCTAGGTTCCTTCGCCCCGTCGAGAGGAGACGTCGGAGACTGGTGGTGATCCCCCCTTCCACGACCGGAAACGCCACATCCGGAACCGCCTCGTCCGGGTCCGTGCCGGACGTCCGGCTGGTGAACGCGTTCGACCGTCCGTACGAGAACGCCGTGGCCACGGCCCGGACGTGCTACTCCGCACGGGGGATCGTCCGGACGGAAGACGTCTCCCCGACGCCCGACCTGGCGCCCGAGGCCCGGCGCAAGCGGACGGCGCTGAGGGACCGGATCGCCCGATCCATCTTCGAGGCCGGCCACCACACCACCCTCCAGCACGCCCACTTCCAGTTCTCCCTGAGCGGCGTGTCTCGCCAGTTCCTCTGGACGTTCCTCCACAGCCACCCCTTCTACAACTCGGAGCAGGTGAGCCAGCGGTACGTGGAAGTGAAGGCCGAGCGCTTCGTCCTCCCCCCGCTGGACGGGGAGGCCCGGGAGGTCTTCGCCGGGCGCCTCGAGGAACAGAGGGCCGAGTACCAGAGCCTGATCGGGCTCCTGACGCCGGTGTGCGAGGCCGCGTACTTCCGCCGGTTCGCGGCGCGGGCCGCGAAGGCGGACCGGTACGCCGCCGAGATCCAGAAGCGCGCCCAGGAGGTCGCCCGGTACGTGCTGCCCGTCGCGACCGAGGCGTACCTGTATCACACCGTCTCCGGGCTCACGCTTCTCCGCTATCGCCGCCTCTGCGAAACCTACGACGCCCCGCGGGAGCAGCGTCAGGTGGTCGAGCAGATGGTGCGGCTCCTCCTGCAGGTCGATCCGCTCTTCGAGAAGATCCTGCAGGACCCCCTGCCGCTCGAGGAGACCCCCGAGTTCGCCTTCTACGAGGCGGCGGGGTTGCTCGAGGAGGGAGGGGGAGGACGCGACGCCTGGGCCCGAGAGTTCGACGACGCCTTGGGCGGCCGCGTCAGCCGCCTCGTCGACCACAAGGCGAGGGGCGAGCAGACCCTCGCCCAGGCCGTCCGGGACGTGCTCGCCCTGTCGGAGGATCGTCTCTCGGACGATGCCGCCATCGCCCTCGTCCTCGACCCCGCGCGAAACGTCCTGCTCGGCGAGACGATGAACGTCACGACGCTGGGCAAGCTGACGCGCGCCCTGCACCATCCGTCCTACACCTTCCGCAAGCGGATCTCCCACACCGCGGACAGCCAGGACCAGCGCCACCGGATGACCCCGGCCTCCCGCCCGTGCCTTCCCGCGTACCTGTCCGACGCTCCCGACTACGTCACGCCGGGCCTCGTCCTCGCCGAGGAGGCCATCCGTCGCTCGTACGACCGGAGCATGACGAAGACCTGGGACGCGATCGGACGGCTGAAGGCGCTGGGCGTCTCCGCCGAGGATCGCGCATACCTGTTGCCCAACGCGGTCGCCATCCGGTTCACGGAGTCCGGCGACCTCCTGAACCTGCACCACAAGATGAAGATGCGGCTCTGCTACAACGCGCAGGAGGAGATCTGGGCGGCGAGCCGCGACGAGGCGCTACAGATCGCCGAGGTACATCCGCGCATCGGCAGGTGGTTGCTTCCGCCGTGCACGCTCCGTCACCAGGCCGGTCGGGCGCCGCCCTGTCCGGAGGGCGATCGCTACTGCGGCGTGCCCGTCTGGCGCCTCCCGCCCGAGGCGTGGGAGCGAAGCATCTGAGGGCGTTCGGAGCGTCCCGGGGCCCGGCCGCGAGGAAAATCGGGCGCCGCTCGCCACGGAAGGCGCGGGAGGGCCCCGGAGGGCCGCCGTGGAAGTCGTTGTCAGAGCCCGACTTGCGACGGGTCAAGCAAAAAACCGACCTTTCGCTCCAACATGGGCCCCTTTTTGTCGTATTAATGGGTGCGCTACGAGGGTTGAGCCAACCTCCCTCCTCCTGCCCAACCCTCCCTCGGCTCCCCTCGTGGTGGTGGGGCCGGGCCCGCAAGGGTCCGGCCCCGGTTTTTTGGGGGGGTAGCCAGCGCGCACGCGAAGAGAAACCTACGTTCGCGTCCCGGCGGTCTCAACGTCACGACCGTTTCATCGTGACGGACAGGTGACTCACCGTGCGTCGTCGAGGCGCCGTCGCTTCTCTTCCCCGGCGTCCTCGCCCGCGAGCGAGCAACGCACCGCCGCCAGGGCTTGCGCCACGGTTTCCGCGTCGGCGTACCGTTCGGCAGGGCGCTTGGCGAGCAAGCGACTCACGATGCGTGCCAGCTCTTCCGGCACGTCGTCCGGCAGGTCGGGAGGGGGCTCGTCGCGGATGGCGCGGATCGTGCCCGAGGTGTCTCTCCCCGCAAAGGGGGGGAGGCCCGCGAGCATCTCGTACAGGATCGATCCGAGCGCGTACAGATCGGCGGCCGGGCGCGGCTCCTCGTCCGCGAGGAGCTCGGGCGCCACGTAGGCCGGCGTGCCGGCGAGCTGGCCGGTCAGCGTCCGTCGCGGCGTCGAAGGGTCGCGGGCCGTGCCGAAGTCGGAGATGACGACGACGTCGTCGGGTCGTACGAGCAGGTTGCGAGGCTGCACGTCGCGGTGAACGATGCCCTGCTCGTGGATCGCGCCGAGCCCCCGCGCGATGCCCTCCGCCAGGTGCGCCGCCCGGCGCGGCTCCAACGTGCCCTCGCGGAGGAGGAGGGACGCGAGGGTCTGCCCCGGGACGAAGTCCATCGCGACGAAGGGGGTACCGCCGAGCTCTCCGACGCCCCGTACCCGCACCACGTTCTCGTGGTGGATGTTGCGGATGGCCTCGGCCTCGCGGATGAAGCGCTGGTGGGCTTCGTGGTCGGCGCCGTGCTCGGGTTTGAGCGCCTTCACGGCGAGCGTCGCGCCCGTGTCGGAGCCGCGCGCCTTGAACACCACCCCGAACGCGCCCCCCCCGTGGTGGCCGAGGATCTGGAGCTTCTCCCCCTTGCCGATCTCGCAGCTGTAAAATTTGTCGCGCATTGT
>JAUXCH010000163.1 GCA_030618975.1 Planctomycetia bacterium | reverse complement strand
CGGGCACCGCCTGCACACTGGCCCGACGAGCGTTTCACCGCCGGCCGGGCCGACCATCCGGCGCGCGGGCTGTCCCTCGAGGACGCCACGGCCTTCGCGCTCTGGGCGGGCCGCCACGTGCCGAGCGAGCTGGAGTGGGAGTACGCGGCGCGCGGGACCCGCGGCCTCGACTTCCCCTGGGGGGACGGCGCCCGGCGCTTCGAGGACCTGGTGAACGGCGGGCGCGTCCTGGATCACGACGAGGTGCCGGACACCGTGACCGTGAGGTCCTTCCTCGACGGGGCCTCCTGGGTGGGGGCGCTGAACCTGCTCGGCAACGTGGCCGAGTGGACGTCCTCACGCCTGGCGCCCTACCCGGAGAGCCGCCTCGCGGCCTTGGACGGCGTCGTCTACCGCGGCGGGTCCGCGGCCGACGAGGAGTGGTTGGTGGTGCGTCCCGCCTTCCGCGGTTGGGTCCCTCTCTCGGAGGAGGACACCGGGCCGCCTGCGTGGAACCGGACGCGTCCGTGGGTGGGCGTCCGTCTCGCGCGCTACGAGGAACCGGTCCGGAGCTGCACGGTGGCGATGCACACGCGCTACCGCGCGACCGGGGTGTTGCCCGAGGACGCGCTGGAGCCGCGCGTGTTCGCGGGTGCGCAGGGGGACCTGGATCGCCGCGCGTTCGGACGACGACAGGACCCGACCGTTCGACCGGGCGTCAAGTCGGTGGTCGTGCAGCCCCTCCGCTACGCCGTGCTCCCGGCGGCGTCCTCCTCCGGCCACCACGTGCCCAGAGCCGTCACCGACGACCAGCGCCTCGAGCAGCTCAGCGGAGAGTACTTCGTGGCTTTCGGCCTGCTCCACGTGGATCTCCAGATCCTCGATGCCTACGCCGTGGAGCTGCGGCAAGGGCGCAAGCCCCGGTTGCGCCGCAGGGCGTGCCCACCCGGCACGTGGCTCGTCGGCCTGCACCAGGGCTACCTCGCCCTGGTGGATCCTGCAGGCTCGACGCTGTACTACCTGTCGCGCTCCCCGGTCGGCCGCGCGACCGTGGGCATCCACCGCCGCACCCCGAGGCGCGACGGCAGCCCGCACCTCGCGGCGTCGCTGACCTCGCCGAGGCAGCCCCCCAAGGTCGAGGCCGCGCTCGAGCTGCCCCTCGGCAACGAGGCCTTCCCCGAGCTGGTGGTCCGCGTCCGCTTCGATCTCCGCTTCGAGATCGACGTCCTCCGGGTGATCCGGGACTGGGAAGCCGGCGCGCTCGAGAAGTAGCGCTCCAAAGCCACGGACTGACACCCGGTACCAATGTCCGGCATTCGGGTTCCCAACTCCGGCCCTTCCTCGGACTCGCCCCATTCAGGGGCGGCAGGAGACTCTCGAGAACCGCGGAATCCGGCCTGACGAAGGGCCCTCTTCGAAACGTGCCGACCTCGAGGCGCGGAGCTACCTCGCCAACTCGGCCTCCAGGGCCTCGGCGATTTTCTCGGCCTTCTTCCCAGCCGCCGTCTCGCGGTACTTCTTCGCGAGCATGGGCCCCAGCTTCTTGAGCGCCTTCTTCGGCTTCAGCTCCTTGATCGCCTCCATGATCTTCGCGAGCTTCTCGCCGGCCTTGAACTCCAGCTTGTGATCGGGGTCGGAGAGGAGCTCCTTCAGGGCCGCGTCGGCCTGCTTCGCGAGGCCGTGCTTCTTGTAGACCTGCGCGACGTGCTCGTAGGTCGTGGCGGCCTCGTAGACCTTGCCTTCCTCGGCCTCCTTCGCGGCGCCTTCGAGCGCGGAGGCGCCGTACCACTCGAGCCAGACCTGGATGCCCGCGGCGGCGGTCGCGTCGTCCTCTTCGAGCCTGTCCTTCTCGATTTCCTTGGTCACCTTGGCCAGGGCGTCGGCGTACTTGTCCTTGAGGAAGGCCTTCTTGACGGCCTTCATCGCGGCCGGCCAGGCCGGGAGGATCTTCGTGCTCTCGAACGCCTCGTCGATCTTCGCATTGCTGAGATCGCCCGGGTGCCCCAGCCACAGGATCCGCCCGTTCGTGTCGATCAGGAAGGCGGACGGAAAGCTGGAGCGCCCGTAGGCGCGCATGCTGTCCGACTTCTCGCAGATCGTCGGGTAGACGGGCTGGAACTCCTCGATGAACTTCGCGACCGTCGATCGGTCCTGCTTGCTGACCGCGACGACCGAGAGCCCCTGCTCGCCGTACTTCTCGTGAAGCTCGTTCAGGTGGACCACCTGCGTCTTGCAGGGGCCTCACCCGGTGCTGAAGAGCTCGAAGAGGATCAACCGCCCGCGGAGCTCCTTCAGCGAGAGGGAGTCGCAGTTGAAAAAGTCCTTGCCCTCGAACTCGGGCGCGACGTCGCCGACGTCGGCGGCGCGTGCGACGCCGGCGGCGAGGCACAGGGTCGTCACGAGGGCGAGTGCGAGGAGAGAGCTTCGTCGTAGCAGCACCGGCGGTCCTCCGGGGGGCAGGCAGTCGTTCGATCGACTCGGCGGAGTATAGCCTCGCCCGGCCCGCGCCCGTCAGTCGAGCGGGCTCATCCGCAGGCCGGACCGCTCGGCGAAGGTCCCCCCGGGCAGGCCCCATGCGTGCCGATAGCCCACCTGGTCGTCCGCGAGGAGCACCAGGCGGATCCGGGAGCGGAAGCGGCTCGGGTCGTCGTGGTGTACGCCGCGGCCCCGGTATCTCGCCCGCCTCTCGAGAAGCGTCTGCATGCCGGGAGTCTAGGATGGGAGCGTCCCGGAGGGTCCCGATGCGCCGATTCGCACGCCTGCATCTCGTCCTGGCGAGTCTCGTCCTGACAGGGTTTGCGGCCGGCCCTGCGCACGGCGGCGACGAGCCCTCCGTGCGTGCCGTCCACGAGGCGATTCGCTCGGGTGCGGGGTGGCTGAAGCGAGCGTACGACGGCGAGTTCCAGACACGCACCTGGCACGAACCGGTGGAGCTGGTGGTCCTCACACTGAGCCACGCGGGAGTCCCGCTCTCGGATCCCGTGCTCGCGAAGGGCCTGAAGACGATCGAGACGGTGTCCCTCCAGTTCACCTACCGGGTCTCGGTCCTGGCCATGGCGCTGGAGCGCATCAACTCCCGCAAGTACCGAGACCGTCTCGCCCACTGTGCCCAGTGGCTCGTCGACACGCAGCTCGCCGGCGGGGAGTGGGGCTACCCCGGCACGATCCAGGGCCGCGATCGGCAACCCGGCGCCGTCACCGTGCCGGGGCCGACGCCGCAGGACGGCGACGCGGCCGCCGCTCCGATCGAGATCGAGCGCAAGGTCGACGTCGCCTCCTATGGCGGGGCGCAGGGCGACTTCTCGAACACGCAGTTCGCGATCCTGGGCCTGCGCGCCTGTCGGGACGCGGGGATCGGGATTCCGAGGGGGACCTGGCAGGCGGCCTACGACTACATCCGCAAGACCCAGCGGCGGGACGGCGGCTGGGGCTACGTCTACTTCGGCAAGCAGGACGACGCGAGCTACGCCTCGCTCACCTTTGCCGGGGTCGCCGGCGCCGCGATCTGCCTGCACGCGCTGAAGAAGAGCCCGGCGTCGAGCTCCGTCGTGAAGAAGGCGCGGGCCTGGCTCGACGAGCACTTCGACCCGACGCGAAACGTCGGCATCGACCGGAGCGCGATCCTCGGCCCCTCGTCCTGGGCGACCTACCACCTCTACTCCGTCGAGCGCGCCGGGAGCATTCTCGGCTGGAAGGAGATCGCGGGGCAGGCGTGGTATCCCGCGGGCGCTCGCCACCTGCTGGCTACGCAGCGAGGCGACGGGCACTGGGTCGACGGCGGCGGCGCGGAGACGTTCGGATCACGTCCCCGCTACCTGACGACGGCGGACACGTGCTTCGCGCTCCTCTTCCTCTCGAAAGCCACGCCGCCGCTCACGGGCGGTCGCTGAGGCGCCGAAGGTCGATCGAACCGTCCAGGGGGCCTCGTCCCCGAGCGCGACCTCGATGTCCCAGCCCGTGGCGTGCGGGCTACTGCAGCGCGAACTTCTTCCACCTCTTGTCGAGGGACTCCCAGTCCTTGTCCGTGAGGTGGCCGAAGGCGGCCTCGAGGGCGCGCTGGCGGATGGCCTCGTACTTCCCCTCGAGGGTCTTCGAATACTCGCTGTGCCGTTCGCCGCGGTTGCGGAAGCGCTCTTCCTCCTCGCGCTCGAGCTCCTCGTCGGTCTTCCCTTCGTCCTTTGCAGCAGAGGCGCCGGCTTCTTGCTGCTCCTGCCAGTGCTTCTGCTGCCGCTTCTCGAACTTCTCGTCCTCCTCGCGAATGATCTCCTCGAGCGAGCGGAGGTAGAGCGCCATGGAGCCCTTCACCTTGCCCTTGTTTCCGCGGCCGAGGAGCCAGTAGGTGACGTTTTCCGCCTGCGCCATGTGCCCGAACGTTCCGTAGTCGCTCGTCGACATCGTCATCAGCTTCTTGAGCGGGAGTTGGTTCCCCTGCCTGACCAGCGGGATGACCTGCCGGCGGTTCGATGGCGTGGGCGCGAGGACGAGCTTCTTGCGCTTGCTGGGGCGGGCCCAGCGGATGTGCCCCCAGATGCCGTGGCGGATCCAGCCTGGCATGCCGTTCTTGAGGTTCGCGTTCTTGATGTGGAAGTACTGGTCGGTGAGCCGATCGGCCAACTCGGAGAACTGGTGCAAGATGCCGCTGGATCCCTGCCCCCAGATCATGCAGATCTCACCGACCTCGCCGGTCCACCACGAGCGCGTACCCTGTTCGTAGGCGGCAAGGTCCGCGGAGGACGCGAACATCCGGAGGAGGCCGGGTGGCACGTCGGCCTCGCCCAAGCCCTCGAAGTGCTTGTCGAGGTACTTGCGGATCTCCTCCGCGAAGTTCAGCACGTAGCGCGTGTGCTGCTTGTCGATCTGGGTCAGGCAGACGAAGTGTCTCGACTTCTGGATCCGCCAGCCCTTCGGAAGGTGCTTGATCGCGCGGTTGATGCGCAGGGTGACGGCGCGCAGGCGTTCGGCGTTGATCTCGGCGAGCGTTCGCGTGTCCTCTTCCGTCTTACCGGGGATCCGGATCTTCGGCTTCTCGACCTCGGGGAAGGGCTCGGTGCGCCGGATCTCCCGGAACGACTTCATCACGCCGTCGATGACGTTCTTCGTCTCGGCGTAGTGGCTCTCGAGGATCCGGATCTGCACGGCGAAGTCGACGTCCTCGCAGTGGTAGACCCAGGTCACGATGCGGAGCGGCGCGTTCACCAGCTTCTCGACCTTGACCTCGTGGATCGTGACCTTGTAGCCCGCGTGCTCGATCTCCTCCTCCCGGGAGAAGAACCAGCCGCCTCTGCCCGTCGAGGCCCACGACTCGCGCTTCACGAAGTCCTTGTAGTCCTTGTACGGGTTCTCGAGGGTGATCAGCGTCGTGTGCTCGTCGACCTTCTCCTCGCGAAGCCCGCGGCGCGCGACGCGTGCGTGGGGGAATCCGATGACCCAGAGGTTGGGCTTGTACTCGACGAAGTCGCGCGTGATGCCGCGGGTCCGCATCGTGTGGTTCGGGAAGAACTTGTCGGCGATCCATCCCTCATCGAGCGGCACCGCGCGCCGGGTCCATTTCCGCGGCGCGCGGACCTTGTAGCCCCAGCGGGGGTTCTCCTGGTAGCTCCCGTGCTGCTCGGCGGCGTTCGCAACCGGCACGCCGTGGAGGAGGAACCCCACGATCACGAGTAGGAGGACTCGGAAATGCTGCATCGGCTCGACCCTCGGCTCTCGAAGTTTCCTCACCCTACCGCGCCCGGTACACGAGGTGAAGGGGGACGGGCTCAGCCGGAGGTCAACTCCCGCAGGCGCTCGCGCAGGAGGCGGAGGAAGGGCTCGCGCGCGTGCCGTTCCGACCAGGGTTCGTGCCCGCAGCGCGCGAAGAGGACCAATTCGACCTGCGGCACGTAGGCCTTCAGGACCTCGTGGATCTCCCGACCCGGGTGGGGATCGTCCTCGCCGTGGAGCATCAGGACGGGCGCGCCGATGGCGGAGAACGCCTGGGGCTCCTGCCCCGTCTCCTGGAGGCGGAGTGCGTTGGCCCAGGTCTCCTCGTGGCCGCGGAGGTCGAAGGGAAGATCCTCCTCCTCCGTCTCCAACGCGTCGTACGCCTGCGCCTTGCACGCCAGGGCCCCGAGTCGATCGAACAGGCGGTCCTTCTCCTCTGTCGCCTGCGCCTCCTTGATCTGCCGGTGCAGGTCCTCAGCGGTCTCGACCCCCTCCGGGCCCAGCCGATCGCGCATCCTCTCCTCGTAGAGGGCGCGGCTCTCCACGTCGTACGTGCCGCAACCGACGAGCACGAGCCCGCGCACGCGGGCGGGGAGCGCCGCCGCGTAGGAGAGGGCGAGCATCGCGCCCCACGAGGCTCCGACGAGCACGGCGCGCTCCGGAGCCACCTCCGCGAGGTCCTCGACGTGGCGGCGCACCGTGAGCGCCACGTCGCCGCTCCGTCTCTGGAGCGGCTCGAGCACGCGAAACTCGTCCGCGAGCAGGCGTGCGAGGTTCCCCACGGATCCCTGCGCGCCGGGCCCGCCGTGCAGCAGGACGATCTCCGGGCCGTCTCCCCCGTGGACCTGGACGTCGATGGGCATCCGTCCAGCGTACGTCGGGAGGCCGCGCTCCCGCACGAGCCGGCCTCCCCGGCAAGGCTGCGGGTCCAGGGCTGCAGTCCCACGCGGCGCCCCTGCCGGACGGGACGGATCGACTCGGTCTCGGGCGGAGGCGCCGCAAGGACTCGGCGCGGCGCGGGTTGGCCGACGAGAACGGCGGGCGTGACGGGACTCGAACCCTTGGACCTCCGGCTTGACAGGCCGGGTGAGGGGCCAAAACCGGGGTCGAAGTGCAAAACCCCACGTCACGACAGGGGGTTTGAAGCCCGGACGGAAGCGGCTCGCGGACGAGGTATGCCCTGCGCAGGTGATTGGAAAGAACAGCCCAAGGTATCGGCGAGCCGAGCGTGACTCCCGGCTCGCCGATGCCCAGAAGAACACGCCGTGGGGACCGGCACAATCCCCGGTGGGTATCCGGTCTGGACATGGGAACCTGGGGCCAAAACTGGCGAAGCGCTGGCCGTGTGCGGCGAGAGGCTCCGCACGGGGGGCCGCCTGGGCATAGCCATGCTTTCCTTCCCGTTGTGAGTACGAGCGTCCGTAGCGCAGGTGCTAGAGCGTCAGCTTCCCAAGCTGAATGTCGTCGGTTCGAATCCGATCGGGCACTCCACTCCGCTTTGCCGCTGGATGCACGCCTTTGCATCTGGATGCGGCTTCTCGCATCGAATCCGAGCGTTTGAGGGTTTCTCCGCCGGTCCGGCCCGCGAACCGCCCAACTGCAACGAGATGCGAACAGCTGCAGCGAGATGGCGCCAGCCTGGCCAGGCAGGTGGCCAAGCGAGATTCCCGGGGGGTGGCCAGGCGGGATCTGGGGGCGAACGCAGATTCGGTGTGACCACCGGTCCCCTCCGTGCGGTGTCCTCTCGTGGGGCCGTGCTCGACCGGATCCCGTTACCGAACTCCGTCCCGAGGGGACGGTCAGGCCGCTACGTACCGTCCGCGGCATCCGGAGAAGACGGTTCTCTACCAGGCGCTGGAGCGGGACTTCGAGGCCTACGAGTGGGCCCATGCCGACCGATACGAACGGTCCTCGGGCCCCCTTCGGTCCGTGGTCAGGAAGAGCGTGTTCGCCTACCTCGACTGCGGACGTCTTCAAGGCGGCTTCGCTCGCATCCGCTGTCCCAACTGCCACGCCGAACATCTCCTGGCATTCTCCTGTCGTACACGAAATCTCTGCCCGTCATGCCAGTCCAAGCGTTCGGCGGTCTTCGCCGAGTGGCTCGTCGAGGAGGTGCTGCTCGACGTGGCCCACCGCCATGTGGTGTTCACCATCCCGAAGGCGCTTCGCAGGCTCATCGAGCGCGAGCGAAGGCTCCATGGCTTGATGGCCAAGGCGGCGTGGGAGACGCTTCGCGAGATGCTCTCCAAGGTTGCGTGCGAGCCCGAGGGGGTGCCGGGTGTCGTGGCTTCGCTCCAGACCTTCGGATCTCAAGGCGTCAACTTTCATCCCCATGTCCATATCATCGCCACTGAAGGCGTGATCACGCCCGACGGTCGGTTCCATCCAGTGATCTGGCCTGGGAAGAGGGACCTCGAAGAGCGCTTCCGACGGCTCTTCCTGTCCCGTCTGGAGAAGGCGAAGCGGCTCTCGGCATCCTTCCACGAGACGCTCCTGTCCTGGCGCCACTCGGGCTTTTCGGTCGAGGCCTCCCAGCGCGTCCCGGCTGGGGAACGGGGGCGTCTGGAGCGCTTGGCGCGGTATTCGACCCGGGTCACGGTGGCGATGGGGGCCCTTCGGGACCGCTCCGATGGTCGGATCGAGATCGAGACGCCGCCCAATCCCTCGACCAGAGCCCGGGTGAAGGTCCTGGATCGGCTCGACTTCATCCACGCCGTATGTCAGCAGATCCCCGACGAAAGGCTTCACCAAGTTCGCTACTATGGCGCCTACTCCTGCAAGAAGCGGAAGTTCCTGCGTGAACTTGCCCTGAGCGAGCGACGCGAGTCGAACGGGGCCAAGGAGCCGACGCAGGATGAGGACGGCGTGCCGGCCGTGCCGGCCGTGCCGGCCGTGCCGGCCGTGCCGGCCGAGGCGCTCCTCGTCCCGTCCGTGGATAGGCCCCCGCCGGCCACACCCGGCTCGGCAGAGGCCCGGCGCCGGTCGTCGTG
>JAUXCH010000747.1 GCA_030618975.1 Planctomycetia bacterium | reverse complement strand
TTTCCCGTTGCGCGCCGCGTCGACGAGGTACGAGATGACCCGCGCGTCCTCGGACGTTCGGTAGATCGTCATCTTGATGGCGCGGACCTTCGGGTCGACGCTCGCTTCCCGCAGCAGGCGCTCGACCGAGGTCGCGAACGACTGGTAGGGGTGGTGGAGGAGGATCGACCCGTGGTCGCGGATGACGTGGAAGATGCTGCGGTCCGTCACCATCAAGGGGTGATCGGCGGGGTGGTGCGCTGCGTCGCTGAGCGCCGGCTCCTTGATCTGCAGGAGCTCCATCAGGTTGCGCATGGCCAGCATGCCGCCCGTCTCGAAGACGTCCGCGTGCTCGTCGAGGCCGAGCTCCGCCGCGAGCATGCCGCGGCGAATCGGCTGCATGCCCTTGTCCACCTCCAAGCGCACGATGGGGGCGAACTTCCGCTCGCGGAGTCCCGACTCGATCATCGAGAGGAGGTCGTCGGCACGCTCCTCCGACACGTCCGTGTTGGCGTTGCGCGTGACGCGGAACAGTTCGCAGCTCACGACCTCCATGCCCGGGAACAGGAGGTCGAGGTTCTGCGCCATGACGCTCTCGAGCGTGACGAAGACGTCGCGGTCCTCGAGCTTCAGGAACCGCGGCGTGCCCGCCCCGAGCGGGACCTTCACGCGCGCGAGGTGCGTCGTCGTCTCGCCCGGGTGGCGTAGAGTGACGAGGAGGTTGAGGGAGAGGTTCGAGACGAACGGGAACGGGTGCGCGGGGTCCGTGGCCTGCGGTGTGACGAGGGGGAAGACGTTCTTGAAGTAGAACGAACGGAGCGCCTCCTGGTCCTCGGTGGGCAGCTTCTGCACCCGGGTCACCACGATGTCCTGCGTGGCGAGCTCGTCGATCACGCCGTCCAGGACCTGCCGCTGGCGTGCCTCGAGTCTCCGGACGAGCTCGTTGCACTCGTCGATCTGCTGCTGGGGACTCCGCCCGTCGGCCGTCAGGCGGTCGAAACCGGCGCCCACCTGCTGCTTCAGGCCCCCGATCCGCTTCATGAAGAACTCGTCGAGGTTCGAGCCGACGATGGAGATGAACTTCACGCGCTCGAGCAGCGGCGTGTCCTCCCGCTCGGCCTCGTGCAGCACGCGGAAGTTGAAGTTGAGCCAGGTCAGTTCCCGATTGAGCAGGACGGTCGGCGACCTGAGGTCGTACGTCCCGTCCGCGCCGGGCGCGGGCACGGGCAGGGGGTCGGGCGGCGTGGTCGCCGACGCCGGCGCTGCCAGCGCGGGTTCCTTCGTCTTGGTGCCCGCGTCGTCTCCCTCCCGTGCGGCGCTGAGGGCGCTCATCGGGCACCGCTCTCGTCGGGCTGCGGTTCCAGGGCCCGCTCGAGCGTGTCGCAGACCGTCTCGAGGACCTGGATGCGCGCGAAACGCTTGTCGTTGCCCTCCACGATGTGCCAGGGCGCGATGTGCGTGCTGGTGCGCTCGACCATGTCGTGGACGGCCAACTCGTAGTCCCGCCAGCGGTTCCGGTTCCGCCAGTCCTCGGGCGTGAGCTTCCAGCGCTTGTACGGCAGGACCCGGCGGATCTCGAAGCGCTTCTCCTGCTCCTCCGGCGTGATGTGGATCCAGAACTTCGCGAGCACGATGCCGTGGTTGACCAGCTGCCGCTCGAAGTCGTTGATCTCCGCGTAGGCGCGCCTCCACTCGCGTTCCGTGGCGAAGCCCTCGATGCGCTCGACGAGCACCCGGCCGTACCAGCTCCGGTCGAAGATCGTGAATCGTCCCCCCCTCGGCAGGTGACGCCAGAAGCGCCACATGTAGTGGTGGGCGTACTCCTCGTCGGTGGGCTTCGTGATCGAGATCACCTGGTAGTCGCGCGCGTCGAGCGCCGCGACCATGCGCCGGATCGCGCCGCCCTTCCCCGCCGCGTCCCAGCCCTCGAAGACGAGGATCGTCGAGATCCTGCGCTCGCGCGCCGTGCGCTGGAGGAGGCTGAGGCGCGACTGATAGCGGGCGAGCTTCTCCCGGTAGGCCTCCCGCTCGAGGGACTTCGACATGTCGAGGTCGGACAGCACGGTCGTCGGCGTGGAGGCGTTCTCCAAAGGCACGGCTTCGGAGGGCGGGGTCGCCTCGACGGCCCGTTCCTCCTCCGCCTTCTGCTCGGCGGCCAGTGCCAGCCGGCGCTCCTGCTCGGCGATGTGCCGGTTGAGCGTGTCGAGGAGGAACTCGCCCACCGTCAGGCTGCGGTAGCGGTGGTCGGCGCCCTCCACGATCTTCCAGGGCGATCCCCCGCGGCTCGTACGCGCGATGATGTGCTCGGCGGACTGGATGAAGACGTCGTAGAGACCCCAGTGGCGCCAGTCGCGCTTCGTCACGCGCCACTTCTGCATCGGGTCCGCCTCGAGCGTCTTGAAGCGGCGCTTCTGGGCGCTCTTCGAGAGGTGCATCCAGAACTTGAGGACGAGCACGCCGTCCTGCTGGAGCGTGCGCTCGAAGGAGATGATCTCGTCGAGGCGGTCGTCGAACTCGCGCATGCTCGTGCGGCCGTGGACGCGGTCGAGCAGCGGGGAGGAGTACCACGCGCTCAGGAAGATGCCCATCTGCCCCCGGCCCGGCATGTCCCGCCAGTAGCGCCAGAGGTACGGGCGCTCCTTCTCCTCGCGCGTGGGCTTCGTGAAGGCGCGCGTCGTGAGGAGGTGCGGGTCCATCCACTCGTTGAACAGGTTCGCCGTCTCGCCTTTGCCGGCGCCGTCCACGCCCGCGAACAGCACCACGGCGCGGAGGCCCAGCTCGCGGAGCCTGACCTGGGCCTCGAGGAGGCCTTCACGAAGCGCAGGCACGCGCTCCTTCCATTCGGACTTCGACGTCTTG
>JAUXCH010000871.1 GCA_030618975.1 Planctomycetia bacterium | reverse complement strand
TGCTGGGCATCTCGACCCTCGACGCGCTGCAGGGCCATCCCAAGCTCGGTGCGTCGTGGGAGGGATTCGCCTTGGAGCAGATCCTGGCCCTCGCGCACACCCGGGACGCCTACTACTGGGGTACGCAGGGAGGCGCCGAGCTCGACCTGCTGCTCTTCCACGCCGGTGCGCGTCACGGGTTCGAGCTGAAGTACGTGGACGCTCCGCGAAGCACGCGATCGATGCGCGTCGCGATCGCCGATCTCGCACTCGACCACCTCTGGGTGATCTACCCGGGCACCGAGACGTACCCGATCGACGACGGGATCACCGCGGTGCCGCTGAGCAATCTGCGAGCCGTCGGGCCGCCTTTCGCATAGCGGCGATCCGCCATCCGTGCCCCAGGGGAAAGGCGAAGACGCCTACGCCCTCCGCACGCGCCTTGTCGTCCTTCGTGAGGACCGGCCGATGACGCGGGCCATGCGCAGCAGGCAGACCTCCACCTCGCCGCTCCTGAGGGGGGCACGAGGCATGGCGTCTCCCAGCCTGGGTGGGAAACGCCAGCCTACGCCCCGCGGGCCCGGGGTCTAGCCGACCTCGAGCATCTCCTGGACGTCGACGATCTTCACGCGCGGACGGCCGGCGGCCTTCCCGCGCTCGAGCTCTTCCGCATCGACCTTCAGCCAGCCGTCGAAGGAGAGCCAGTGCGTGCCCTTCCCCTCGAGAAGCTTCACGATGGCGTCGGGGTCGGGCTGGTCGGGCGTGAAGGTGTTGCCGGCCGCCTTGTCCGCGAGCATCGCCGTGACGGTCTCGACGGAGCAGGGCCGGTTCGTGCCGATGACGCCCGAGGGGCCGCGCTTGATCCAACCGGCCGTGTAGAGCCCGGTGACGGCGTCGCCGTCGGGCGCGTTCAGGATGCGTCCGTCCTGGTTCGGGATCGTGCCCCAGTCCTCGCGGAAGGGGACGCCGGGCAGCTCGACGCCGCGGTAGCCGACGGAGCGGAAGACCAGACCGAGCTCGGCCTCTTCCGTCTTCTCGGTCGCACGCGGACGAAGCGAGCCGTCCTTGGAGACGAAGAGCTCGTTCTTCACGAACTTCGAGCCGCCGACCTTGCCCGTCCCGTCGTCGACCAGCTCGGTGGGGGAGAGGAGGAAGCGGACGACGACGCGCTTGTCCTTGGGCTCGGCCTTGGGCTCGGCGTAGCTCTGGAGGCGCTCGACCTTCATCTGCGTCTGGCGGTCGGCGTTCTCCTCGAGGTCCTTCGT
Organism: Planctomycetia bacterium; assembly: GCA_030618975.1. Lineage (GTDB taxonomy): Bacteria > Planctomycetota > PLA2 > PLA2 > JAEUHO01 > JAUXCH01. The sequence continues at coordinate 1,010 of JAUXCH010000871.1, read as the reverse complement.
GCTCAGCTCGTCGAGGGTGATCTCCTCGGGGAGCGTGACGGCGTCGGCACCGGCCATCTCGCCGAGCTCGTCGATCTCCTTGTTCGTGAAGGCTGCCTGGGCGGGACCGCGACGTCCTACGAGGAGGACCTCCTTGATCTTGCTGGCGGCCAACGCCTCGAGGGCGTGCTCGGCGATGTCGGTCTGCTCGAGCTCCTCGGGCGTGCGTACGAGGATCCGGGCCACATCGATGGCGACGTTGCCGACGCCCACGACCATCGCCCGCTCGCAGGAGAGGTCGAACTTCAGGTCCTTGAAGTCCGGGTGGCCGTTGTACCAGGCTACGAATTCGGTGGCGGGGTGACTGTTCGCCAGATCCTCGCCGGGGATGCCGAGCCTGCGGTCCGTCTGGGCGCCGGTGGTGAAGGCGACCTGGTGGTAGCAGCGCTTCAGCTCCTCGAGGGACACGTCGCGCCCGAACCCGACGTTTCCGAAGAAGCGCATCCGCGGATCCGCGGCGATCTTGGCGTAGACGTTGGTGACGTTCTTGATCTTCTGGTGGTCCGGCGCCACGCCGTAGCGGACGAGGCCGTAGGGCGAGGGAAGCCGGTCGAAGAGGTCGACGCGGACGTCGAGGTCCTTGTCTTTGAGGAGGGCCTGGGCGATGTAGAAACCGCTGGGGCCGGCGCCGAAGATGGCGACGCGATACGGGCTGTTCGAGGGGGTGGAGTCGTTCATGGTGGCGGGATTCTACGGGATCCGGGCCGAACGCCTACGCAGGGCGCGGACGTCCGACCCGCTCCGGATCCGCTCTTGCGAATCCGGGCCACGAGGCTCCCGCCCCGGCGTCGTCGCCCCTGCGCCCCTACTCGCCCTCCTCCGCGGGCTTTTCGGCATCCCCGGCATCCTCGGTGTCCTCGGAGGACTCCTCGGCGGCCGCCTTCGCGGCCTGGGCCTTCGCCTTTGCCGCTGCACTCTGCAATGACCGGTTGATTTGGTCGCGTTTGTGGAGTGCGTCCTTTTTCGCGCTG
>JAUXCH010000812.1 GCA_030618975.1 Planctomycetia bacterium | reverse complement strand
GCCGCGCCTTCGCGCACGAGGTCCTCGGGCGCGAGGTCGCCCGACGCGAAGATCCACCCGCCGTCCTCGACGGGGAAGTAGGGCACGCCTTCCTCGTGCGCGAGGGCCAGGGGGGAAGACCCGGCGAGCTCCCGCGCGAGCGACTCGAAGCGCTCGACGCGGCGGCCGCCGCTCGCGGCGTGGGCCGCGAGGTGCGTCGTGAGCGCGCACACGGTGACCGCGACGGCGAGATAGCCCGCGATGCGAAGCCCGCGGTCCGTTCGGGTCCCGAGCTCGACGGAAGGCTGCGGGGGGGCGAGGCGCGGCGCGAGGTTCACGAGCACGACGAAGCCGAGCAGCAGCAGGGAGGTGCCCGCGCCGAAGAGCGGCAGGAGGAGCAGCCCGGCAAGGGCCGCGCCGAGGGCGCCCCCGGCGTGGTCGGCCGCTTCGAGCAGGGCGCCGGCGCGGGCCGCGCCCTGCCCGGCCGCGCGGAGCTGCCAGGCGGCGAGGGCGAACAGCGCGCCGGCCGCCGCCCCGGCGGGCACGAAGAGCGCCGCGAGGAGCGGTTTCGGCGCCCACGGCGGCACGACGAAGGCGGCGACGAGCACCAGGATGTCGACGACGAGCAGCGCGGGAAGCGTCGCCGCCCCCTCGACGTCGGGGCCGGCCAGCCAGCGCCCGCTCGCGAAGCCGCCGGCGGCCAGCCCCAGCATGAAGAGCGACGACAGGAGTCCCACGTCGACGAACAGGGATCCGAAGCGCGCCTGCCAGGCGACCATCAGCACGGTCGCGACGGCCATGCCCACGAGCCCGGTGGTGAGGACGAGCGCGGCCGCGTCGAACGGCCGCGGCCGGATGGGCCCCACGGCACGCCGGCCGCGCAGTGTGAGGATGCGCAGGACGGCGTAGAGGAGGATCCATGCACCGAGCACGACGGCGCCCGTCGTGAGCAGCACGTGCAGGTCGACGGCGGCGCCCGTGGTGCGCCGGGCGCGCGCCGCCAGCCCGTACAGGAGCGCCTTCGGCTCGCGGTCGGTGTTGAGCAGCAGCGCCCGGCCGCTCTGCTCGATCGCGGCGGCGTAGGCCTCGCGCTGCATGACCGCGCGGTCGGGCAGGTAGAGCCCCGGTACGGCCTCGGGCGGGTAGAGCCCTGCGGCGCCTTCGACCGAGGCCCAGCGATCGCGCAGCACGGCGGGCGCTTCCTCGAGCGCCGCGTCGTCGGAGGCCAACCACCAGCCTTCCTCGCCGGGCTTCAGCACGACCCGCGCGAACACCGACTCGAGCGTCACGAGGGCCGAGGCGCCGACGCGGGCGAGTTCCTCGCCCAATACGTTCTCGCCACCCGCGATCCTGAGCGACACGACGCCGCCGGGGCGCAGTGCCGAGCGGGCGATCTCGAGGAACTCCCGCGTCGCGAAGCGGTTCTCCGCGAGCGTCGTCACGTCGGGCAGGTGGAGGATCACGAGGTCCCAGGTCCCCGCCGAGCCGGCGAGGAACGCGCGTGCGTCCTCGGCGGGCGCATCCACACCGGCGAGCAGGGCCGGGAAGCGCTCGCGCAACGCCCCGGGGAGATCCGGATCCGGGTGGAGCCAGACCAGGCGCTCGACCGCGGGCAGGCCGCCGAGCCCCTGCACGATCGACAGCGCGCCGGGGCCGACGACGACGATGCGCTTCGCTTCGGGCACCTGGGCCAGGTGGAGGGCCGCGACCTCGCCGGCGCGCTCGGGGTCGGGCGCCGCCTCGACGGTCGTGCCGTGCGAAACGACGTGCACCACCCCCGCGCCCGCCCCCACGAGGTAGCGCGCCTGCGACGTGGCGAACGCGTGCTCGAGCGCGTCGCGTGGCAGCAGGCGCTCCCACCGGTCGGCATCGCGCGCCGCCTCCAGGCGCCGGTCGAGGCCCGCGAGCAGGAGCACCGCGAGGAGGATCGCGGGCACCGCGGCGACAGGGCGTGCGCGGGCCGTCGCGCAGGCGGCCGCCGCGACGGCGAGGACGAGGCCGGCCCACGCGGCGACCGTCACGGACCCGAGGCCCAGCGCGAGCAGCGCCGTGACCGCCGCGCCGCCGAGACACGCACCCAGGCTCTCGAGGACGTAGACCCTCGCCACCGGAAGTCCGTCCGCCTGCGAGGATGCGGTCCGACACGCGGCCGTGAACAGGAAGCCCGTGAGCAGGCTGAGAGGAGCGTTCGCGAGGAGCGACAGCAGGACGAGCGTGTCGAGGGCGAGGAGTTCCCAGGATTCCACGCCGGCGAGGTGCCGTGCGTTCTCGATCAGCCAGGACTGGAGCACGAGCGCGGGCAGGTAGAGCAGGGCGAGCAGCGCCAGTCCCGCAGTGCCCACCCGGCGCACGGCGAGGCGCGCCACGAGCGCCCCCACCCCCACCCACAGGAGCCACGCGCCGAAGAAGCTCCCGATCGCGAGCTCCGAACCCTCGAGCGCGCCGAGCCACTCCCTGAAGAGCAGGGTCTGGGCGACGATCGCGAAGAAGCCGAGGGCGGCGACGAGTGCGGCCCAGCCGGATCTCACTCGTCGGGCGTCCCGAAGACCTCCGCTTCGAAGACGAGGAAGGTC